>JAZBOD010000239.1:0-3489 GCA_036350955.1 Desulforhopalus sp.
AAAGCAAGGACAATTTTGTTGCCGTACGCCCTCAATCCACTGGTCTGCTCTGCAGATGCTCCAGCACCAAGAGCGCCAGCCTCAAGGGCACAGGTGATCAGTGCGCCGGTTTTGCTGGCGTGGATGGTTTGCAGCACCGAAAAGGGGAAGTCGGTGTTTTCGTGGGCAATATCGAGCGCCTGCCCGCCAACCATGCCCAGGGGGCCGGCGGCCCGGGCAAGGCAGTGAATAATCGCCAGCCGTTGCTCGGCTGTGAGCCGGCTCTGTCCTGCCGCGCTGAGCAGTTCGAATGCCCAGGTGAGCAGGCCATCTCCGGCGAGGATTGCTCCAGCTTCGCCAAACAGGATGTGGTTGGTCGGCTTGCCACGACGCAGATCGTCGTTGTCCATCGCCGGCAGATCATCGTGAATCAGTGAGTAGGTATGAATGCATTCCAGGGCGCAGGCCACTGGCAGGAGGTTTTCCCGGGTCGACGGGGAGTTGTCCACCGCATCCGCCGCTGCCAGACAGAGTATTGGCCGTAAGCGCTTGCCTCCGGCAAAGAGGCTATAGCGCATCGCCTCGATATGCTGTTGAAAGGGGCCTTCGGCGGCGAGCATGGTCGCTGCCATGGCCTCTTCCACCAGACGCCGCCGTTCAGTCAGATAGTTCTGGATATCCACTTCCCTGCTCTTCGAAGGGGACTGACTCCAGTGTCCCGTTTTTCTCAAGAAGGAGTTCGACCCTGGCTCGGGCTTCAGCGAGTTGCTCACTGCAGAATCCGGCTAGTTTGATCCCTTCGTCAAATTTTTTTAAACTGTTTTCCAGGCTCAGGCTGCCATCCTGCAGCTCTTCGGTGATCTGCTCCAGACGGGCCAGGGCGGTTTCAAAGGTTTTTTTTGCCATCGTCTTCCCGGGTAAATCTTTGCTGGTCCTTATCCACCTGTAAAAAGAGGATCTGTTCTTATTGACGATTGGCTACCAAACAAAGCATATATGGGGGGAAAAATCATCTACTATTGCGGCTGGACTGGACAGATTGCCGAAAATTCGTCACAACCCTCAGGGAGGAAGTTGAGGATATCTCTCCCCAGCCTACCTGGTTTGCTGCCGATTACTGGAGCCGATGAAAAGTAACCTCGATCTTTTTTGCGCTTGGCTGACGACGGAAAAGGGCTATTCCTGGCACACCGTCAGCGGCTATCGCCATGACCTCGAAGAACTCATCGCGTACCTGGGTGCCGGGATTACCCTCGCCGGGATTACCTCCCGGCATATCCGTGGTTACGTGGTCAGTCTTCATGGCCGAAACAGTGCCGCCACGGTTGCTAGGAAACTCTCCGCCCTGCGCACCTTTTTTCGCTATATGAAACGCCTGGCGCTGATCAACAGCGATCCTCTGGCTGGAATTATCGGCCCGCAGGTTGGCAGGTATATGCCGGTTTATCTTACCGTCGACGAAACCTTTGCCCTGCTCGAAGCTCCGGACGAGCGGGACACCTTCATGTCGCGGGATCGGGCGATGCTTGAAGTACTCTATTCAACCGGAATTCGGGTTTCGGAGATGGTTGCCGTCAACCTCGCCGATCTTGATTTTACCGAGCAGATGCTTAGAGTGCGCGGCAAAGGTGAAAAAGAGCGGCTGGTCCCGGTCGGGGTGCCGGCCCTGGAAGCGGTTCAGGCGTGGTTGGCAACCAGGCTGGTACTTTTAGCGGCACGCGCCGCGCGAGGCAGGGCCTGTGAGAAAGACGCACTCTTTCTCAATAACCAGGGTGGGAGAATTTCGGTGCGCAGTGTTGAGCGGCTGGTGCGGATGTATGGTGAGCGGGCCGGGCTCAATCAGCTGGTTACCCCCCACGCCCTGCGGCACTCCTATGCCACCCATCTTCTCGAGATGGGTGCTGATCTTCGTTCGGTTCAGGAACTGCTCGGACATGCCAGTCTCTCCACTACCCAGCGGTACACTCACCTCAACCTTGACCACCTGGCGGAGGTCTACGACAAGGCCCATCCGCTCAATTCCAGTGAATCGGGACATCAGGGCTGAACCTTTTCCGGCACCCTTGCCGCGGCGACTGATGCGCCAATTAGAGTAGAGTTAACTATGAAAATACGATCAACGACCATTCTTGCCGTCCGCCATCAAGGGAAGGTTGCTCTCGCCGGAGACGGTCAGGTTTCCTTCGGGAATACCGTGATGAAACACCAGGCCCGAAAAATCCGCCGGCTGTTTGATGACCGGGTGATTACCGGATTTGCCGGGGCCACGGCTGATGCCTTTACCCTCTATGATAAACTCGAACAGAAACTGGAACAGTATAAAGGCAACCTGTTGCGGGCTGCGGTTGAATTGGCCAAGGAGTGGCGAACCGACAAATACTTAAGGCGGCTTGAGGCAATGCTGATTGCCGTCGATGATCAGCACTCCCTGCTGCTTTCCGGTAGTGGTGATGTCATTGAAGCGGATCAGGGGATTCTCGCCATCGGTTCCGGGGGACCCTATGCCCAGGCAGCGGCTCTGGCACTGGTTGCCCACAGTGACCTTGACGCGGAGGCGATCTGTCGAGAAGCGATGAAAATTGCCGCTGATATCTGTGTCTTTACCAACAACTCCATTGTCGTTGAAACAATATGATGAACAGTCAGTCCTATACCCCGCGGCAAACTCTGGCAGAACTCGATAAATATATTGTCGGCCAGGCCGACGCCAAACGCTCGGTGGCCATCGCCCTGCGTAATCGCTGGCGGCGGCAGCAGGTACCGCCACCGTTATGCGAAGAGATAGCGCCGAAGAACATTATCATGATCGGGCCCACCGGGGTAGGGAAGACCGAGATTGCCCGCCGTCTGGCGGCCTTGGCCCAGTCACCGTTTATCAAGGTTGAAGCCTCGAAATATACCGAAGTCGGGTATGTTGGCCGGGATGTCGAATCGATGGTCCGCGACCTGGTTGATCTGGCAATTAATATGGTCAAGGAGGAAGAAAAAGCCCGTATCGAAGGGCTGGCCGCGGCCAATGCCGAAGACCGAATTCTGGATATTCTTCTCCCTCAGGGGCCGGGAACACCTTCAACGATGGGGCCGGACGGGGATAACTCGTTTACCCTGAGCGGCAGGAATCTGCCGGCTCGACAGGACGAGGACAATTCGACCAGGGAAAAATTCCGCCGGATGCTCCGCGATGGGAAACTCGATGACCGGGAACTGGAGGTGGCGCTCAGTGAATCGAAGTCGATGCCGATGGTCGAAATCATGAGTGCCTCAGGCATGGAGGATATGCAGAAGAACCTACAGGATGCTTTCAGCAAACTCTTCCCCCGCAAAAAGAAAAAGCAGCGAATGAAGGTCCCGGAAGCCCTTGAGGCGACGCAAAAGGAGGAGATGGAGCGGTTAGTCGATATGGAACGGGTGGTCAAGGAGGCTTTGCGGCGCACCGAGGAGTCGGGAATTATTTTCCTTGATGAAATAGACAAGGTTGCCACCCGCAACAGTGGCGGTCACGGCCCCGAG
>JAZBOD010000240.1:0-5291 GCA_036350955.1 Desulforhopalus sp.
CGGCAGGGGGAGTGTTCCCATTGGGAGGAGATCAGCGGCGAAACCTACCATGAGCGCCACGAGATCAAAGCCCATGCCTGCGCCAAGTGTTTTATGGCCTGCGGTCGACTGGCCAGGCTGCGCAGTGGCCGCCACGAAGGACTGGTACTGGAAGGTCCGGAGTACGAAACGCTCTATGCCTTTGGCGGACTGTGCATGATCAAAGAGATGGAGGAGATCGTCTTTCTCAACGATCTCTGTGACCGGCTCGGTATGGATACCATTACCGTCGGCAACCTCTGCGCTCTGGCGATGGAAGCCGGAGAACTGGGGCGGATCGACCTCAATATCGCCTATGGCGATGCCGAACGGACGGCCACCCTGGTCAGGGAGATTGCCGCCCGGGAAGGTGCCGGTGACCTGCTGGCCGAGGGGATTATCAAGGTGGCCCGGGAGTGGGGGGTGGAAGATCTCGCCATTCATGTCAAGGGGCTTGAGCCGGCCGGCTATGATCCCCGAAAACTCAAAGGAATGGGGTTGACCTTTGGCACTTCACCCCGGGGGGCGTGTCATCTCCGGACCACCTTTTACAAACCGGAACTCTCCGGTCTGATTCCGCCCGGACAGATAGAGGGCAAAGCGGCAATGCTCATCGATTACGAAGATCGGCTCAATATCTTTGACACCCTGGTTCTCTGCCGGTTTTATCGTGATTTGTACTCCTGGGAGGAACTGGAAAAGACCCTCGCCATGGTCACCGGCGAGAAACTGCAGGAGAAAGATCTCCATCTGGTGGCGGGGCGAATTGCCGACATGACCAAACTTTTCAATATTCGCGAAGGCTTTCAGCCGGAAATGGACCGTCTGCCGAAACGGCTCACCCGGGAACCGTTGCCGGACGGCAGCTCGATTACCGAGGAGGAGATGGAATCCTTACTCGCTGACTACTACCGGCTGCGCGGCTGGTCAGCAGAGGGGGCTCCTGCGGCACCCGCCGAGAGAGGGGCCAGCGGGTGACGATTCTCAACCTGAAATCACTTCGGGAACAGGTTTACGAATACATCCGGGATGAGATGTATGTCGGCAACATTCTGCCCAACACGGTACTCAACCTCAGCCAGATAAGCGAACATCTCGGGGTGAGCAAAACCCCCCTGCGCGACGCGCTTATCCGGCTGGAGACCGAGGGCTTTGTGACGATTCTCCCCCGTCGCGGGGTAATGGTCAATGTTCTCAGTCTCGAAGACGTCCACAATTTCTATCAGATCATCGGCGCGCTTGAGGGGGAAGTCCTCAAAACGGTTTTCCCGCGGTTGACTGAGCGCCATATCGTCCTGCTTCGCGAGCTCAACGGCGAGATGAAACAGGTTATCGGTGCGGGGAATTTTGACGCCTATTATCGGCTTAACATCCAGTTTCACGATGTCTTCCTTAATCTCTCGCCGAACCAGTCAATTCGGCCGCTGCTGATGCCCTTCAAGCAGCGGCTTTATGATTTTCAGCGCCGGCCCTATGTCAAGGACTGGGAATTTCGCAATACCGACGAGCATAATCAACTGATCGATGCGATCGAGCAGGGTGATGTTGCTGAGGCCGTCCGCCTGTTACGGGATGTCCACTGGTCATACAGTGTGCAGGAGAGCTATATCCGGGCCTTTCACCAACGGGAATCTGTATCTTCGTAGCACAAAAATTGTGCTCCTGCTCCGGTGGCCACCGTTTTCGGCCCCTTATCAGAAAAATTGAACTATGCCGGTTTTTCTCTTGACAAATCTTGAGCTGTCTGCTGAACTGTGAGCGGCTCTGATATATCAGATATTAGCGAAAGAGTTGTGAGTTTTCGGAGGGTTCAGGGTTTTAGGAGGCTGCAGAATCAGGAAGAGAAAAGGCAATTTTCGGTTGCCAGGATCGGTATAAGAGCAAATTTGCCTGAAGGAGAGTGTCATGACTGAGTTTACCCGTGTGCAGAATTTCATCGATGGCCAGTGGCTTGAAGAGAGCAAAGCGGAATATGTTCCGCTCTACAATCCCTCCACCGGCGTGGTTATTGGTGAAGTTCCGCTGTCGACCCAGGAGACCTGCACTGCAGCAATTGAATCAGCCCATGCCGCCTACGACGGTTGGCGCAGGGCAAATGTCTCCACCAGGATGGGTTTTATCTTTGCCATGCGCCAGGCGATGCTCGACAGGCAGGAGGAACTGGCGGTGTCCATCGCCGTCGATCAGGCCAAACATATCAGCGAGGCCCGGGGGGAAGTTCAGCGGGTGGTGCAGATCCTCGAAACCGCCTGCAGCATTCCGACACTGATGCAGGGGGAAACCCTGGAGGGGATTGCCGGCAACATCAACGGCCGGGTGATCAAACAGCCGCTCGGAGTTTTTGGCGGGGTGGCGCCGTTCAACTTCCCGGCCCTGGTTTTCGGCTGGTTTGTTCCGTATGCGATTGGCGTTGGCAACACCTTTATCTTCAAACCGTCGACCCAGTCGCCGCTCTTCATGCAGGTGATGGGACAGATTTTCCAGGAGATCGGCCTGCCGAAAGGGGTGGTCAATATTATTCACGGTAACCGCAGCGTTCCGGAGTCGTGGTATGCCCACCCGAAAATGTCCGGGGTCTGTCTGGTCGGCTCTACGCCAACCGCTAAGAAAATTGCCGAAGGCTGCGGGCGTGGCGGGAAAAGAACCATGCTCCTCGGCGGCGCAAAAAACTATCTTGTGGTCATGGAGGATGCTCAACCGGATATCTTTATCGAGAACTTTCTCCACTCCTGCTACGGGTCGGCGGGACAGCGCTGCCTGGCCGGTTCGATTGTCGCCTTGGTTCCGGAAATCTATGACAGTTTTGGCAAGAAAATGGTTGATGGTTCCAAAACTGTTAAAGTTGGCAATGCCATGGACCCCGATATCTATATGGGACCGGTTATCTCCGCCGCTGCCAGGAAGCGGATTGAAGAGTATATTGAAATCGGCATCAAGGGCGGTGCCAACCTGCTGCTTGACGGACGCAATCCCCAGGTGAAAGATCCCGATGGCTACTATGTCGGGCCGACGATCTTCACCGAGGTTACCCCGTGCATGCAGATTGCCAAAGAGGAGATCTTCGGCCCGGTCGTCTCGGTGGTCAAAATCAGCGGTCTTGACGATGCCCTGCAGTTGATCCGGGGCCAGGAATTCGGCAACGGCGCCTGTATTTTCACACAGAATCAGTATTATACCGAGAAGTTTATCGCCGATGCCGATGTGGGGATGGTCGGCGTCAATGTGGGGATCTGTGCGCCGCACCCTTATCTGCCTTTTGGCGGGATCAAGGATTCTCACCTTGGCACCGATAAGGTTCAGGGCAAAGACGGGATTGATTTCTTTACCCAGAATAAGGTGGCGACGATTCGCTTTGCTCCGCCGAGCGGCCAGTTTGCCGCGGCTGGTCGGCAGGAAATCCCTGCAGCCCAGGCTGCGACCCAGAAGGTCAGGAGTTGTGTGGCGTCCTAGAGCGTGGTTTCGGGAATAACCGGTCTCTTGCCGGAAAATTCCCTGCTGCACTGGGCAGATGTCATGACTTTTGCATAGGAGAAAAGCATCCCTCAACCTGGTCAACTCCTCCAGAATAAAGGGAGTTGACCTGACCGGCCAGGCAAAAAAAAAGCTGGCCAAGGGAAGAAAAACGGCCTAATACTGGAGGCAGAGTGGTGCGCCGCTCTGCTTTCGCAAGGGCTTGGTATCGCGTGTGTCGCGACACACCTTGTGACCAAACAAGGTGTCCGCGGAGTTCATTTCGGCAATCAGCTTGAAGGGGGAGTATGCGCTTCATGGCAACCGAACACCCTGTGTATCACCATGCTCCCACCCGTTCTGGTGATTCACTGCCAGCAGGCCTGGCCCGGCGCGTTTTCCCATCCACTCACTCATTTTATCCCACCTGTTTCATCCGGGTGGTCGCCTGCCGTAAATCACCACCGTTTTTTCATCCGGCCCGCAACTGGTTCGCCCAAGATGGGCCTCCCAGCCGGTCTCGGGGAAAGGTCTTGGCTCTATCTGCTGTCGGGGAGTAATCCTGCCCGAGTATCGATTAACCGATTGAAATAAAGGTATAAAAAAGGAGAGAACGTGAGTGTTGAACTTATCACCGTATTGTATTTTTCGGTTCTGTTCATTGCCCTCTTTTTAGGGCTGCCGGTAGCGCTCGGTTTAGGCGGGACCGCGGTTATCTTTGCCGCAATATTTGAACCACGCTCCCTTCTGGCCATTCCCAGTGCCTTCTACTCCACCCCCTGGAACCATGTGTTGGTGACCGTGCCACTTTTTCTCTTCATGGGCAGTCTGATCCGTTTTTCCGGTATCGCCGAGGCAGCCTATGACGCAGTCTATAAACTGATCGGCCACATCCCCGGTGGCTTGGCGATGGGAACCGTCAAGGTCTGCACCATCTTCGCGGCAATTACCGGGATAACCCCGCCGGCGACAATCACCATGGGGCAGATCGCCTATCCTTCAATGATGAAATACAACTACCACCGGACGATCGCCATCGGCTGTATCGGCGCTGGTGGTGCTCTGGGGGCGCTTATCCCGCCGAGTGTCCCGTTCATCTTTTATGGCCTGCTCGCCAAGGTTTCCATCGGCGGCCTGTTTCTTGGCGGGGTCATTCCGGGGTTGATGCTCGCCCTCTTTTATATCGTCTATATCGGTGTCCGCTGCCGGATCCAGCCGCACATGGGCCCAGGGACTCCGGCCGATGAGCGGTTTACCACCCGGGAAAAGGTCCACGCCCTGCTCAATATCTGGCCATTCCTGGTCCTGGTTCTTATCGTTCTCGGTACCATCTGGGGTGGGTTTGCCACCCCGACTGAAGCCGCAGCCTTCGGCGCTACCGGGGCCTGTGTCATCAATCTGGTCTACCGCAAATTAACCTGGGCCGTGCTACGCGATTCGCTGGAATCGACGATTAAACTCTCAGGGATGGGCCTGTGGATATTGATCGGTGCGAACATCTACCTCAATATCTTCAACTCCCTGGGCTGCCAGGCACTGGTCACCTCCCTGGTTCTCGGGATGCCCGGCGGTGAGAACGGCATCCTGCTGATGATGATGATCATCATCCTCCTGCTCGGCATGGTGATGGATGACTGGGCGATCATCATGCTCTGCACCCCCCTTTTTATTCCGATCATCAATGAACTCGGGGTGGATAAGCTGTGGTTCGGCGTTCTCTTCATCGTCAATATTCAGATCGCCTACCTCACTCCGCCCTTTGGTTTTGTGCTCTTCTGGATCAAGAGCATCCTGCCGCCTGATGTGACCATGGGGGATGTCTA
>JAZBOD010000241.1:0-9411 GCA_036350955.1 Desulforhopalus sp.
AGGTCTCAACCTACACTAGCTCTTCCGCCAGGGTAAACCCAAGATCAATCTGGGGTGTGGTGCAGTTTTTTCCTCGAAATGAATCCGCCAACTCTTTCGGCACCGACTGGAGGCCTGGATGGCCGCTCTTGGCTGATCGCCGAACCCGGCTTTAATGGAGAAAGCTCTTTGTGGCGATTTTCTGTCAAAATCTCCTCAGAATGTGGTAAATGTTCTCGCTAGGTATACCGTTGGAGCACTTCCCAGACTGGTCACCCGTCGGTTTTTGTCCCACACAGTTGAAAGAGTCGTGCTGCTGCGACCAAGGCCGGCTTGGACTTGGCAGCGCGCACTACAGCCGGTGGCGGTTACAAGGTATCGACGCGAACTCCGGATGCGTCAAAGAGGAACAACACAAGGGAAAAACAGTGAAAGTGCCGTTCCAGGAAATAAGAAACAAAAATCTGCTGATGTTTACCAGAGTGGCGAAGAGATTTCTCTGGGAAAAGCTGTTGTACGCGGTGCTCATCCCATTACCACTGATCGTCGCAGCTGCCCACCCTGCTATGGCCAGTGAGGTCTTACCAACAGGAGTCCATGCAGAGGGGAATGGGCATGTCATGCTCCTGGTGTTCTATGTGTTTCTCGCATTGTTTTTTTCCTTTCTCTGTTCTGTTGCCGAAGCCGTGCTGTTGAGTCTGACCCCCTCCTATATTGAAGATCAGAAATCGAAGAACCCCAAACTGGCTGAGCTTTTAATAAGCTTAAAGCTGGAAAATGTTGATCGATCCCTGGCGGCAATTCTCACCCTCAACACCTTTGCCCATACTATCGGGGCAATTGGTGCGGGTGCCCAGGCTTCATTCGTCTTTGGCAGCGCCTGGTTTGGGGTGTTCTCCGCGGTGATGACCCTGATGATCCTCTTTTTGTCGGAAATCGTCCCGAAAACCCTGGGGGCAATTTATTGGGCAAAACTTGTCCGGCCAACCGCCTTTTTCGTGAATGCGCTGGTTTGGCTGCTTTACCCAATCGTCTGGGTATCAGAACGCCTGACCCAGTTTATTTCTCGAGGAAAAAACGTCCACATCTTCAGCCGTGACGAGTTCATCGCCATGGCATCGCTTGGGGTCCAGACCGGACAGATCCACAGTAAGGAATCAAAAGTCATTCATAACCTGTTGCGCTTTGAGTCACTCAAGGTTGCCGATATCATGACCCCGCGGACGGTGATTTCCGCCCTGCCGGAGGAGATGGCCCTTGCCGACTCAATCACCCAGGTCTCCCAGATCTCGTTTTCGCGGATTCCTCTCTATGGCTCAAATATAGATGAAATTACCGGATTTATACTGAAAAATGATGTACTGATTTCCGCTACCCATAATCGCGGCGACGAAAAGCTCCTGGCACTCAAACGGGAAATAATTGCCGTTCCGATGTCGATATCGCTCACCGCCTTATTGGATCTTTTTCTCAAGAAAAGGCAGCATATCGCCCTGGTTGTCAATGAATACGGGGGAACTGCCGGCCTGGTTACGCTTGAGGACATGATCGAGACCCTCATGGGTATGGAAATCATGGACGAAACCGACACTGTTGAGGATATGCGGGTCCTGGCCCGGAAACAGTGGATGAACCGGGCCAAGGCCATGGGCATTGAACCTGAAGTCGTGGATTCGCTCTCCGCAGAGCAGCTGTCGACCAGAGAAAAAAGTCAGCCAAGATCTTGAAAATATTTATGAGTTGTGTTGCAGCCACGCTGGCTGGCCCAACTTGCGATGAGCACTGCAGCCCTGCCGCTGCTTTTCTCAGGAGGCGTTGTCCGGTGGTTCATCACTAAAAGGCGGGGACTTCCCCAGCATGTTTCGCGTTCTCCTCCCCTTTGGCTTTTTCCTTGTTGTTCTGATCCTGCTGAACTGTCAGCAACCACCCTCTTCAACCAGTCTCAAAGAAGTACTCAAACACGAAATCGCTGCGGAGAAAAAGCACCTTCCCGCCTACCGGTTGACGGTTGGCGCCCATCGCGGCTCGTCGGTGAGTCACCGGGAAAATACCCTGCCGGCACTGCGGGCGGCAGAGGCGGATGGCCGTTATGCATTTGTTGAATTTGATGTCCAGTATACCGGGGATAAGCAGATTGTCCTGTTCCATGATCGTCGGCTCCTCCGCCTCTTCGGCAAGAGTGATGCCCTCGGTAATACCAGTTATGCCGACCTCCTCCAGCTCACCGGCGGTGAGATAATCCGCTATGAGGAGGCCATGG
Organism: Desulforhopalus sp.; assembly: GCA_036350955.1. Lineage (GTDB taxonomy): Bacteria > Desulfobacterota > Desulfobulbia > Desulfobulbales > Desulfocapsaceae > Desulforhopalus_A. The sequence goes on from JAZBOD010000241.1 coordinate 2,240, forward strand.
CGATCCTTGAGAAGAAAATCAATCTTGAGATTAAGTCCCAGGGCAGTGATCAGGACGACCAGCACCTGGCAGATGCGGTTATTGCCGATCTCAAAAAGCGTGGCCGAGAAAATGACGTCATGATCAGTTCCATCTCCAGCGAGCTGATCCACTATATCAGTACCAACTATCCAGATATTCAGACTGGCCAGATTTTCTGGCTGACCTGGTCAACCTATCTGCACTTTGCAGCCCTCACCGAAGGCCTCTTTGCCAGGTTCGAGGCCACGGATGCTGATTATCTCCTGCTTCACGTAGCCAACCTGCGGAACATTGAGGACCTGCTCAAACTCAAACCACCCGGCAAAACGGTGATGTTCTGGGATTTCGATGACCGGATGTATTTGGTGCATAAAGACCTTGGCGACCGGTTATGGGGCACCTCAACGCTGTCTGAAATCTGGCGTCGGCTCTGTTTTAACCTGACTGAGCTGGTCAGCTTCCGCGGAATTTCTTAGCGTGTCAGGCTCAGCACTGCTGGCTATCGGAGCTGGAGGATGTTCTGCTTGCCCCTGGATTGCCGTGACCAGGCGGTCGATATCGCGCAGGTTGATATCGTGCTGGGAGAAGGGGATCTCTATCCCTGCGCGGGTTAATCCGCCATAAATGGTAAAGAGCAGATCGCTTTTCACGATGAGAATGTCATTGATATCGCGGAGGAAGCAGCGCAACTCAAAGTCAAGAGAACTGGCACCAGACCCGCTAAAGAGGACCAAAGGTGACGGGTAGGAGTAGACCGAATTGTGGTTCCTGGCCGCTTCAAGCAGTATTTCCCGGGTCTTCTCGAGATCACTGCCGTAGGCCACCCCAACCGGGATGATCAGTCGTCCGGTCATACTGGAAAGGGTCATATTCTTGACAGTGCCGCTGATCAGGTCGGAATTGGGTAAAACGACATCGTGGCGGTCGAAGGTCTCTATCCGGGTAGAGCGGACCGAGATCTTGCGGACCACTCCGGAGTAGCCGGAAACTTCGATCCAGTCGCCCTCTTTGATCGGCCGCTCAACCAGGAGGATGATCCCGGAGACAAAGTTTGAGACGATGGTCTGCAGACCAAAGCCAATGCCGATCGACAGAGCGCCGGCAACGAACGCCAGGTTGGAGAGGTTCAAACCAGCCGAGGATACAGCAATCAGGGCAGTAAGGGTCAGACCGACGTAGCCGATACCGGTGACCAGGGCGGTCTGGGCGCCTCGGTCAAGCCTGGTCCGCGGCAATACCGAAACCCGCAGCAGCCGCTGCAGCCAGCGGGTGAGGAAGATGCCGATGGTGAAGACAATCACCAGGGTGACCACCATATCCAGGGATAGACGTATCTCGCCAAGCTGCACACCATCGGTGAGCAGCCGCCAGATCTCCCGCAGGTCGGTAACACTCGCTCCCCAGGCCATCGCCAGAAGTGGCGCGAAGGCGATAGCCAGCAGGCAGATAACGCACACCGGCAGGAGCGAAAGAGGTTTCAGCTCTTCGTTTTGGCTGGTGGCCAGGAGCGCCTGGAGGATGTTGACCACGATATTGTAGAGCAGCAGGGCGAGGCCCAGCAGCATGACGGTGAGAACGATCGATTCGACCGCCTCCTGGGAGAGTTTGATGAAGCCGAGCAGCAGGAAAAGCGGGACAACCAGCGCCGCTCCCTGCATCACCCGGGAGAGCATATATAAAAATCCGGAATCGATGGCGTGCTTTTCACCGTCTGTTCCCTGCTGGCTCAGATTACCGGTCCCCTGATCGGAGAGAAGGAGCAGCCGTCCCATCTGCCAGAGCAGCAGACAGGAACAGAGGATGAGGGGGGAGACCATTACCGAAATGGTCTCCTGGGCAAAAAGGTAGTTTTGAACCACTATTTCTGCCAGAAGCTCCAGGGCCAGGATGAGTCCGAACCCGAGACAAAGGAGATAGCCGGTCCGGGCTTGGCCGTCACTGAGAGAGAGAAGGCGTTCTTCCCGGTTGGTTGGCGAAAAGATGGTGTGTCCCAACCAGGAGGCGACGATGATCAGAGCCGCAATCCACGGCAGGGCCCCGGTTATTGCCACGAAGGAGTCAGAATCGAGCTGGAGCAGGTTGATGATCAAGAGGAGCGGCGCTATACCGATAGCCGGCAATGCCAACCGGGAAAAATTTTTCAAGGCAATCAGCAGCCAGCGAAACCATCTCGCCTGGCCGGCGGTGGATGCCTGGTCGAAGCGGCGGAGGATCACCGGACGACCAACCAGGAGAACTGCCAGGCCGAACGCCCCCAGGACCAGCACGGTTGGAAGATTACCCCGCAGCCGGTCAATTTCTCCCGGTTGCTGCAGGGAGTTTTTCGTCTGTGCAAGAATATGTCTACTGTACACAGTCAACTCAGTTGCGGCGGTAAGCCAAGCTGATGGTGAGAGCGGGGTTGGGAAGCGGTGGAGGAGCACCGTGGTTTGCTGGTTGCGGATCCGTTGGTCAATTTCACGGATGAGCACTTCTGCCTGCTGCAAAACTTCCCTGGTCAGACGAATCGGTGTTTCTGCGTTGCTTAACTCGGCGTGAAGCTCTGCCCTCCGGCTGGCAATCTCTTCCGATTCGGAGAACCCTTCTGCCGGCGGTGGTCCGAGGCTGTCAAGTTGCGCCCGGATGGTGCGGCCTTCGACGCTGCCCCGTTCAACAAATTCTCTTGAGGAGTCACGCAGATTGGCAAGTTCTTGGCGGACCTCATTCAGGATCCCCAGGGGAATGAACCCCTTTGATTCGAGGAGGTGCTGTGCACGTTCAATCAGCGCTTTGGTTTCTGTCCCTTCTTTGTCAGATTGTTGCGCGAGAACCGGGGCGGTAGCCAGGGATAGCAAAAAAATGATCAGGGCAAGCTGGAACAGCAGGGTAAAACTGGCCAGGCATTTGGACCGATCTGTCTGGGACATGGTATGCTCCATTGCTTCAGCGGTGTCGATGGTAAGGGTATATTTTGGCAAACTATTCATCAGAGGGTGCCCGATGAGGATGCTCCTGTCAAGCAAGGGCTGATTTTGCTCCGGCCACCCGGCAGCAATTATTTCTTGCTCGGAGTACCGCAGGTGGTATGAAATGAATTCTTCTGCGGTTTTTCTCAACTCAATATGCCCGAGGACATCATCCTATGCCAGAGCAAACCTTGACCAACCTGGCCACCCGGCTGCAGCAGTTCTCCACCGAGCGCGACTGGGAGCAGTTCCATACCCCAAAGAATCTGGTTATGGCTTTGTCGGTTGAGGTCGCCGAACTCCTGGAAATTTTTCAGTGGCTGACCGCGGAACAGAGCGCGGCATTGACTGCAGAGCAACGACTGCAGGCCAGCGAAGAGATCGGCGATGTGCTGATCTACCTGACCCGTTTGGCGGACAGACTGGGGATCGATCCTCTGGCGGCGGCCTATGTCAAGCTGGAGAGAAACGCCGAAAGATATCCGCTGGACAAGGCCAGAGGAAGCGCCAAAAAATATACCGAACTTGGCTAAAGCGTGCTGGCACCCACAACCCAAGGGCGATGATCCCCTCCCACAGCAGCCGTTCACTTGCCTGGCGTGTTCGGGCACCCCGGATCACCTGTGGTCCAGGGATGCAAGCAGCGCTGCCACCGGCGGGTGCTCGCCGGCTTCGGTACTTTTAAAGGAGTAACTCAGCTGGTTGTCCGGAGTTATCGTCACCGCACCGCCGAGTTGCAATGCGTCGCCCTGCATCATCCCCGGCCGGTAGCCATCGCTCAGCGAGCGGATCGCTCGAATCAGCGACTGTGGTTTGATCACCCCGCCGATGGTTCTCTGGAGACCAAGAAAACTGAAGGCCTCCCGCTGTGGATCGGTAAGCAGGGTGCCGGTATATCCGGTAAGCGAGCGGAGTGCCGCCAGTTGTTCGGGATGGCCATTGCCGACAACCACCAGCCTGCCGCCCTTTTCGGCAAAGGCCGATTGCTGCTCTGCCAGTTCAGCAACCTGCTGACGGCAGAACACTCAGCCGAAATGGCGGACAAAGACGATAACGGCAGGCTTGTCCTGCCACAATGAGCCTAATTCCACCGGGTGATTCTGCTCGTCGAAAACAACCAGATTGCCAAACCGTGTGATATCGATCTGCATGCTCCCTCCATTTTTTTGCCGATGTTCTCGCCCGGGCCACTGCTGCTCGGCCCAGGAGGTGGCCTTCGGCATACCTGCCGGTCTTTCTTGGTTGCTGCAGAAAGACCATAATGCCTCTGGGCCATCGGGGGAATGGAAGGCAGTTTTTATTTCATTGAACAATCCTTGGTAGACCAGCCCGTTGGCTGTCCAACGGGCTGGTGCGGTTGAGGCATAAGGTTCACTCCACCTTGCGCCTTGATTTGCCCAAAAGTTGCTGAGCTACTCTTTGGCAAATTCGTCGAGGCAGTCAAGGAGCAGGGTTGCGCTCGAGCCAAGCACCGGGCCGCCACCGAATACCATGGCCATGCCCGCCGCCTCGAGGATCTCGGCGCGGGTGCAGCCGGCTTCAACCGCCTTCTGGCAGTGTACGGCGATACACTCCGGGCACCGGGAGTAGAGGGCGACACCGATGGCGACCAGTTCTTTCTCCCGATAGGTCAGCGCCCCGTCTTTGGCGGCGACCCCCATGAACGCGGTCATCGCCGGGATGGTTTCCGGCATGGCTTCGTTGAGCGCGCCCATCCCTTTTTTGAAATCCTGAACAATTTTTCGTGCTTGTGACATGTGATTCTCCCTAGTGGTTGGCATTGTCTGATGCAGCACTGCCTGGGCAGGACTGTATCTCTTGGCTGCTGGCGGCTCTCTGGCCGGCCAGGGGTATGGTCTGTCGCAGTCGCCGTTTCAGACGGAGGCGCTGCAAATAGGTAAAAGGCGTTGGGGTTACACTGATGCTGTCCTTTCGGGCCGCCTCGGGCTGAAGGAGCAGGTCTGCCAGGTGGACGGTCGGCACAACCCGGCCGAGGAAGCCGCAGCAGCCGGCGCAGTAGCTGACCAGCCGGCGGCCGCCGCTCTCCCTGCCGCGCAGCTTGGCCCAGGCCCGGGCAAAGGCCGGACGAACTGCCGCCACCATGCCCCCTTCGCCGCAGCAGAGGGTCAGGCGCCCCCGGTGTTTCATCTCGAGCTGATCCAGACCGAGGCCGGTGACCAGGCGGCGGACTGCCTGCTGCACCTCTGTGGAGTCGCGCATGGCGCAGGGGTCGTGCACACTGACTGTTCCCCAGACTGCGGGAAGCGGCCCTGCTGCCGGGTTGACCTCGAGAGACTCGTAGACCGTCTGCACCGTCAGTCCCTCGCCGTACTGCTGGAAAATCTTCAAGCAGTTTGGGCAGGCCACCAGGATGCGCCGAACCCCCTTGTGCAACAGAGTCTGACGCAACTGGTCAAAAACCGCGGTAAAATATGCCTGACGGCCAAGGTCGTGGGAGGGTTTGCTGCAGCAATCGAGCACCACCCCGAGATTGGGGATGGTGCGGCGCAGCTCTTCGTAGAGGCGCAGGGTGGTGGCCATCCGGCTGCCCGGCAGGTTGCAGCCGGGGAAAAACACGGTGTCGCAGCCGGCGGGAATCCCTTGCCAGGAGAAGAGTTTCGTGCGGCCGCGTTTTTCGTAACCGAGAATAGTGCGGTAAACCGACCTGTCAAAGTGGCCGGCTGTGACGTATGCCCGCCGCAGCAGGAGGAACAGCCGATCCGGATCGAGTTTTTTCGGACAGACCGCGGTGCACAAGCCGCAGAGGCTGCACTCATAAGCGATGGCCTGACTGGCTGGCCGGGAAAAATCGTGGCCCCTGGCAATGGCTTTCGGGGTGCCGTAGTGGCTGAGAAAAGCGCAGGCTTTGGCACAGGCACCGCATTCATCGCAAAGTTCGTCGATGCTCTTCAACTGGCTGGATATCGTTTCCGGCAGGAGCAGCGGTCCGGCTGTGCTCTCCCCTCTCTGCCCCATCGCTGCCTGCGACCGCCGGTACCAGCTCAGGCCGCGTTTGGCAATGAGCGGGAAGAGGCCCAGCAGGGCCAGGGCGGCGAGTAGCCCCGGGGAGAGGATTCCGGCGAGGGAATCAAGCTGTCCCAGTTGGCTGCCGGCGTTGACGTAGATCAGCGTTGCCGGGAGCATGCCGAGTTGGGAGACCCAGAAGAAGGTCGATAGACGGATCGGGGTAAGCCCCATCACCAGGTTGATCACGAAAAAAGGGATAACCGGCAGGAGTCTGAGGGTAAAGAGGTAGAAGGCACCTTCTTCCCTGATGCCGGCGTTGACCCGCTGCAGTTTGTCGGCAAAACGGCGCTGCACCGGGTCGCGAAAGAGGAAGCGGGACAGGGCGCAGGCCAGGGTTGCCCCAACCGTGCTGGCAAAGGAGATCAGCACCGTTCCGGCCAGGGTGCCGAACAGCGCCCCGGCGACCAGGCCGAGCACCGCCGCGCCGGGGAGGTTGAGAACGACCACCGGCAGGTAGCAGGCGAGAAAACCACCCACTGCCAGCCAGGGGCGTTCAGCATAGAGCTGTTGCAGATCAGCCTGAGAGGATTTGATCGATGCCAGGGTCAGATGCTGGTGCAGGCCGCTGCCGAAAAAAAGAGCGAGAACCGCAACGATCCCCAGAACCAGGGCGACTTTGCCAGCAACACCTGAAGAGAGGAGTTTCTTCCCACCTGCGATCGACTGAGACATTACCGGCTTACTTTGCCTGGGTGGCATAGGGCCATTTTTCGACCCCTTTTTCGAGGATCAGCAGACGACTTTCGGAAACCCCGTTGTTCTTATAAAAATCGTAGGTTCTTTTTGCCCCGCCACCACCACGCGGGCAGAGGACGATCACATCATCGCTGCTTTCGAGAATCTGTGGCAGCAATCCAGCCAGGGCTGCCCGCTGTTCGTCGGTTTCCACCGGGTAGGCGTTGGTTTCGAGTGAGCCGGGGATATGCCCTTTGGCGAACTGCTCCACCGAGCAGATATCGACCAGAATCATTGGTGAATTTTCCTCAAGACGCTTTTGCAGATCTGCCGCGGAAATGTAGTTGTAGCCGCCAGAGAGAAAGGCAAAGGCACCGGTAGCGGTGAACAGCAGCGCCATAAGGCAGAGCAAAACTTTTCTGAACATCTTTTTCCCTCCATTGACAGAGATTGGTTGCAACCAGCCGAGGTCGACGGCCACGGCCGGCCGGATGTGCTGCACGG
>JAZBOD010000242.1:0-2554 GCA_036350955.1 Desulforhopalus sp.
ATGGCCTGCTCACCCTGCTCGGCACGGCCGGGTGCACCTTTGTCATGGGGGTACCCGGCGCCGATGATATCATGCTCAATTACCAGTCCACCTCTTTTCACGACGCGGCCTATCTCCGTCGGCTGCTCAACCGCAGACCAGCCCCGGAGTTTGCCGCCTGGCTCGAGCGGGCCGGGATTATCGATCCCGCCGGCAGGCTGCTGCCAATTGCGGCCACCAACCGGCTCCTCGCCCTGCCGGATGCCTTTTGAGAGAAGATGGCCAATAAGGAACGTACTCCAGGGACACCGCCCGTCACCGCCGACCCGTGGGCAGAGCTGCAGGGGATTACCGCCGCCCGCATTGCCCTCGGCCGGGCGGGCTCGAGCCTGCCACTCCAGGCAAGCCTTGCTTTCAGACTCGACCACGCCCGCGCCCGGGATGCGGTGCACGCCCCGTTTGCCCCCGGCGATCTGATCGCCAAGCTGGCCAATTCCGGCTTGACCGGTGTGGAACTGGAGAGCGAGGTCGCCGATCGCCAGGAATACCTCACCCGGCCGGACAAGGGTCGCCGTCTCAGCAGGCGGTCAGCGGCAGCACTGGCGACAGCCCTCGGCCCGATCGACATCTGCCTGGTGGTCGGCGACGGCCTCTCGCCTCGGGCGGTCGAGGAACAGGCGCCCGCCGTGATCCGCGACTGCAGCACCCTGTTTCACCTGGCGGGGTTCACTCTGGCGCCGGTCTGCGTAGTCCGTAACGCCCGGGTGGCCATTGGCGATGAGATTGCCCGGCATCTCCAGGCCAGGCTGGTGGTGGTATTGATCGGTGAACGGCCGGGGCTGTCGGCTGCCAATTCGCTGGGCCTCTACCTGACCCTTGATCCGTATCCCGGGATAACCGATGCCCGCCGCAACTGTATCTCCAACATCCGTCCCGGCGGTCTGTCGATTGCCGAGGCGGTCCGCCGGCTTGCCTACCTGGTCGAAGAGGCCTTTCGCCTGGGCACCAGCGGCGTCGACCTCAAGGACCGGATGGCAGCCGACTACCTGCCGTTTTCCCGGGCAATCTCCCTCAGCTCTCCGCCGGATGAGGAGTGATCGGCTTGTCCAGCTGAAGACCTCTTTTGCTCTTCAGCAGTGCCTGGGGCCGGCAAAGTGGGGATAACCCTCGGCCGGATGAAACACTATGGAGTCAATGAACCTGAAGTCAAAATACAAGATCTGACCCCAGAAAAAAGGCTGGAAAAATCGGGAAAACCGGATAGGTTGAGAGGGTGGTAGCGTCTCTTTGCGGGGGTCGTGATGAAAAAGACCAAACGCTCATTCTGGCAACTGATTTTTCTTGCCCTGGCCTGCACCTTCCTCTTCGTTCTCACCATATTGCTGTTGATCTGGCAGCGACTCGATGCCCAACAGAGCCTGTTGATCAAGGACATCGCCTACGCGAACGCCTACTACCTGCTCGCCCTGATCACCATTGTCCCGGTGGCCCTGTGGGTGATTTTTGAAATCTGTTTCACCCGGTTTTACCTCCCCTTAAAAAGAATTCCCGCGGAAATTTCCCTTATCTATCGAACCAATCTCTCCTACCGCCTGGCTCTGGAGGGCAACAGCGATATCGTCGAGTTGTCTGAAGCGATCAACGATTTTGCCAGGCGCTACGAATATCTCAACGACCACATCACCGAGGAAATTGACAAGGCGGGCAGGGCAATGGAGAAGGACCGCAACCTGCTCGCCTCGATCATGGCCGAATTGCCGCTCGGAATCATTATCTGCAACAGTAATGGCCGGATTCTGCTCTTCAACACCCAGGCAAAGGGACAGTTCGGCCGTAACCGAGAGAAGGGAGGTTCGGAATACTTTCTCGGTCTCGGCCGATCTATCTATCATTTGATTGACCGCTTGCTGATCAACCAGGCGCTCAACGAGGTGCATGAGCGGCTGGCGCGCCGGAAAAGGCGGGTGGCCTCCTATTTTGTCACCCACATCGAAGAGGATGTCCTCATTCTGGTGGAGACCATTCCGGTCCTCGACCAGGAGCAGCAGCTAAGCGGATTTGTCCTGAGTATTCGGGATATTTCGGAAACTGTGGCGCGATACGAAACCATCCGGAAAAGTCTTGTCGGCTTTTCAGCGGAGATCAGCGCCTGCTGTGCACGGATTTCAGCACTCCTCGACGGGCAGCAACCATGTGCTGCTGAGGATCGGCTGGCGGTTGAACACTGTCTGAGCGAACTCCAGGCCGGGTATGGCAGCGTTTCCAGTGAAATCCTGGATGCGGCCTTTGAGACGATGCCTCTGGGCAAACTCGAAGTTGACCACTTTCTCTTTTTGGTCCAGAAGACCGCCGGTCTGGAAAAAAACATCAGGATCAACGTGGACGCTTCCTCCCGCAACAGCAGGATCCTTGGCGACACCTACTCGTTTGTCGCCGCCTTTGTCTTCATTGTGGAACACCTGGCCGGACTGACCTCTCTTGATGAATTTACCCTGTCGGTGCAGAGTGGAGAAAAGGAGGTCACCTTTATTTTTTCCTGGGAGGGGCCAGGGATTGAACGTGCCGAAATCGACAA
>JAZBOD010000243.1:0-5929 GCA_036350955.1 Desulforhopalus sp.
ATCAGCGCCGCGGTGGAGTTGATCACCCCGATCGCCATGGACGTGGGCCTGCGCTTTGCCATCCGCGAAGGCGGCCGCACAGTGGGTGCCGGCGTTATCAGTGAAATTTTTGCCTAAACTCCGGCTTTATCGACTTTGCCCTGGACCCCGTGCGGGGTTCAGGGCAATTTTTTGATATAGGATGATCTAATGAGAGACATAGTCACCCTCGCATGTGGTACATGCAAGCGGCGGAATTACACCACGACCAAAAACAAGAAGAACACTCCAAACAAATTGGAGTTCAGCAAGTACTGTGCCTTCTGCAAGGCGCACACGCCACACAAAGAGACCAAGTAGTGATTGCAGGCCAGTAGCTCTAATGGTAGAGCGCCGGACTCCAAATCCGGAAGTTGGGGGTTCGAGTCCCTCCTGGCCTGCCACAGGACTTTTTACCTGGCAGTATGAGCTGTAAAAGCCTGATCTGTTGCTGGGCTGAGGATTTCCTGAAAAGGAGCGAGGCGTTAATGGCTGCGAATACCAACCCCAAGAAAAAGAGCACTGTCGCCAAGGTGGAGGAACCTTCACCCTACTCTCCTGCGCAGATCAAAAAATTTCTGGAAGAGGTCAAGGTCGAGTTCCTCAAAATCGTCTGGCCGGACAAAAAAATGACTATGGGACTCACCGGCATAGTGCTGGTGCTCACCTTTGTGGTCTCCATCTATCTTGGATCGGTAGATCTTTTGCTCGGCAAACTCATCTCGTCGTTTCTGCGATGATCACTGGAGAGCAGGGCAGCCGTTACGCGTGACAGAAACCGTTCTTCTGTTGCATTTCCGCCCTTCGGTTCCAAGAACATACACCGTGCGATCATATGGCAAAACAATGGTACATACTTCAAGTCCACTCCGGGTTTGAAGACAAGGTGAAGGCGACGCTTGAGGAGAGGATCCGCAAGGAGGGGCTCGAGGAGTTTTTTGGTGAAGTCCTGGTGCCCACCGAGCAGGTGGTCGAGATGATCAAAGGTTCACGAAAGACCTCTTCCCGGCGTTTTTTCCCGGGCTATATGCTGGTCAATATGGACCTCAATGACCAGACCTGGCACACCATCCACAATAATATGCCGAGAGTGGTTGGCTTTGTCGGAGACGATCGAGATCCGATCCCGCTCTCCGATGTCGATGCGGCCAAAATTATCGGGCGAATTCAGGATGGGTCGGAACGGCCCAGGCCCAAGGTGGTATTCGGTATCGGCGAAGTGGTGCGGGTAGTTGACGGTCCTTTTGCCAATTTTCAGGGAGTGGTTGACGAAGTCTTCCCGGAGAAAGGACGCGTTCGGGTAATGGTGTCGATTTTTGGCCGGGAGACTCCGGTGGAACTTGAATTCGTCCAGGTAACCAATACCTGAGCGAGGTATCGAACATCAGGACAGCAGAGATCATGGACCGAACCGGTTGAATGGGCACCATCTACCGGCAGGTGTCTTAAAAAATAGTCACGTGGAGTACAGACAATGGCCAAAAAAGAGACGGCGTACATCAAGTTGCAGATTCCGGCGGGAAAAGCCAATCCTTCGCCACCGGTTGGTCCGGCTCTGGGCCAGCACGGGGTCAATATTATGGAATTCTGTAAGAATTTCAATGCACGAACCCAATCCATGGGCGACACCATCGTCCCGGTGGTGATCACGGTCTATCAGGACCGTTCTTTCAGCTACATCACCAAGACCCCGCCGGCGTCGGTCCTGCTGCTCAAAGCCGCCGGCCTGCAGAAAGGGTCGAGCAACCCCAAGGTAGAAAGGGTTGCGGAGTTGAGCAGGGAGAAGATTCGCGAAATTGCCGAAATCAAGATGCCTGATCTCAATGCCTATGATATTACCAGTGCGATGCGGATTGTCGAAGGTACCGCCCGGAGTGCCGGGATAACCATTATTGATTAACGAGCTCGGGAACTGCGCTTTTCCAGACGCCATGTGGCGCAAGGCGCTCAACCAGTTGCTCACGAAAATTAATATTTTACTGCCGACAGGAAAAAATCCCTGATCGAGTAGGAGGCGACCATGCCGAAACACGGAAAAACCCACCAGAACAAGCTTGCGGCCATTGATCGAACGGTTCTCCACGAGATTGGTGACGGAATCGAAGCAGTCTTGAATTCGACCTATGCCAAATTTGACGAAACCTTTGATATCGCCATGCGGCTCGGGGTTGATCCCCGTCATGCCGACCAGATGATCCGTTCCTCAGTGACCCTTCCCCACGGCACCGGTAAAGTGACCCGTGTCCTGGTCTTTGCCAAAGGGCCGAAAGAGGCGGAGGCCCTTGAGGCCGGTGCCGATTATGTCGGCGGCGATGACCTGGTTGAAAAGATCAAGGCAGGATGGCTTGAGTTCGATAAGACAGTGGCAACCCCGGACATGATGGGTGTGGTTGGTAAGATCGGCCGCATTCTCGGACCGCGAAACCTCATGCCCAATGCCAAACTGGGCACGGTTACCATGGATGTCGCCGGGATTGTCCGCGATATTAAAGGCGGCAAGGTAGATTTCCGGGTGGACAAAGGCGGCAACATTCACGCCGGGATCGGCAAAGTCTCCTTTGGTAAAGAAAAGCTCGCGGAAAATCTCTTAGCCTTTGTGCAGAGAATAATTCAACTGAAACCGTCTACGAGCAAAGGGGTTTACCTCAAGTCGATCACCATCTCCTCGACTATGGGAGTTGGGGTGAAACTCGATCCCCTGGCCGTTCGCGCTCAGATTAAATAGTCCATTTTTTACCCTGCGCCCGGCAGGAAAAGGGTGCAGTAGAAGTCGAAGACAGCAGGTACTTCGGGTTTAATCGTGGTTCACACGACCTGCCGAGACGAAAAAGACTCTGGTTGCCTTTTACCACCACAGTAGCTGGTGGTTGTTGCCTGGTCGAAGTTGTCGCTGCTGTTTCGAAAACCGTTCACCTTTACCTGAGGAGGAGTACTTTGAATCGTGATGACAAGGCATCGATTGTTGCGGATCTGAACCAATCGTTCAACCGTTCCAAATTGACCGTCGTTGCCGACTATTGTGGTTTAAAGGTCTCTCAATTCCAGAAAATCCGTGTAGAACTGCGGGGCTGTGATGCGGAGATCCGCGTAGCAAAAAATACTCTCCTGAAACGAGCAGTTGCAGATACCGGCAATGCCGGCCTCGGCGATGATTTTACCGGAACGACGGCGGTAGTGATGGCGTATGCCGATCCGGTCGCCCCGGCCAAAGTGGTCACCAAGTTTGCCGATGATCATGCCAAGTTCATTATCCGCTCCGCTGCTCTGGATGGCGAGAAAATCAATGTAGAGGCACTCATTGCCCTGTCAAAACTGCCTGCCAAGGAAGTCCTTCTTGGCCAGTTGCTGGCAGCGTGGACTGCTGTTCCCACCGGCCTGGTGCAGGTGCTCAGCGGGGTGCCGAGAACTTTTGTCTATGCACTGCAAGCCATTAAAGAACAAAAAGAAGCAGCAGAGAATTGATGATTTTTCAGACAACTAACCGATCCACCCAAAAGAGGAAATAACCATGGCTGTTACCAAACAAGAAGTAATTGATTTTATCGCCAATATGTCTGTTCTTGAGCTTTCTGAACTGATCAAGGAGTTCGAGGAAAAATTTGGGGTTTCCGCTGCTGCACCGGTCGCCATGGCAGTTGCCGGTGGCGCTGCCGCGGAAGCTGCTCCCGTTGAAGAACAGACTGAGTTTGATGTTATCCTCTCCGGCGTTGGTGCCGAGAAGATCAAAGTTATCAAGGAAGTTCGCGCGGTCACCGGGCTGGGTCTGAAGGAGGCCAAAACCCTGGTCGAGTCTGCTCCCACTCCTTTGAAAGAGGCTGTTTCCAAGGAAGAAGCCGCCGACATCAAGGCCAAAATCGAAGCGGTTGGTGCGAGCGTAGAGATTAAATAGTTGATTTTTCAATAAGTTGCCAAGATTTGGCAACTGCGGCTTGATATCAACACGCTACGAGCTATGCTTCGTGGCGTGTTGTTCTTTATGGCGGCACTGTTTCACCCGAATCCCGGAAAACCGGGCAACTACCTGGACAAAACCGATTCTTCCCGCGCAAGAGGAGATCATTTTTCCGGGGAACACCCCACGCAAGGTCTCAACTTCGCCCTGCAAAATGAGGTGGAGGTTTCCTTGATGAAATTGACTCTTGATAAATAAGAGATACTTTTCCGGGGTGCGACAAGAGAGTGATATTTGCGGCGGCGGTATAGTTGGGTGCTGGTCAACGAAAATTCCTCCAGAAAGGATGACCCCATGCATCAGAAAAGTGCTTATCGTGCCAACACAGTTCCTGTCCCTTCCAAGAGTGGTTCTCGCCAGTATCCCCCTTGACAACGTTTGGCCTGGTGGTGCAGCGGGCTGATAAGGCGCTGAGCCGAAAGGCTGTGCTCCGCAAGGGGGACTGGGAAGCCGGTCTCAAGTGAGATTTGTACTCCGATTCAATGGCAATTCCGAGGAAAAAAATGGAAAGAGTGAGAAAGAACTTCGCCACAGCAGAAAGTATTCTTGAGCCACCCCACCTGATTTCGATGCAGCGGCTCTCCTATGAGAAATTTCTGCAAATGGACCGCAGCCCCGAGGAGCGGGAAGATTTCGGATTGCAGGGGATTCTCAGAAATGTCTTCCCGATCAACGACTTCAACGGACTTTGTTCCCTGGAATTTGTCAAATACAAGTTTGGCGAACCGAAGTACACTATCCAGGAGTGTCTCCAGCGGGGAATGAGTTACGAAATTCCGCTGAAAATTGTGGTCCGTCTCATTACGTATGACATTGATGAGGAAACCGGGGTCCAGTCAATCCGTGACATTAAGGAGCAGGAAGTCTTCCTGGGGTCCCTGCCGCTGATGACCGGAGATGGGGTGTTCGTTATCAACGGTACCGAGCGGGTTATCGTCTCCCAGTTGCAGCGTTCGCCTGGTCTGTTTTACACTCACGACAACGGCAAGAGTCACTCCAGTGGGAAACTGCTCTATTCAGCACGGATCATTCCGGTTCGCGGCTCGTGGATCGATCTTGAGTTTGACATCAAGGATATTCTCCACGTCCGCATCGATCGGCGCCGGAAATTCCCCGTCACCACCCTGCTCAAGGCGATCGGCTACTCCGCTGAGGAATTGCTCGAAGAATTTTACCCGACCTCGACTGTTGTTCGGGAAGGCGATCTGTTCAAGATCAGTTTTGATGCGGAACTGGTGCGCGGCCAGCGCCTGGAGTTCGATATCGTCAGCCCCCAGGATGGGGAGATCCTCGCCCGTAAAGGGAAAAAGGTTTCAAAAGCCCTCTGCAAGACCCTTGACGCACAGGGGATCAAGTTCATCCCCGTCTCCAAAGAGTCGCTGGTCGGTGAGATTCTCGTCGACACCCTGATGGCTGAGGAGAGTGGTGAGGTTCTCGCGCTGTGCAATACCGAACTGAGCGAGACACTTCTTGACTCTCTAGAGGAGCAGGGGATCCATCAATTCCGGATCCTCCATATCGATGGGGTAAAATTTTCCAGCTCTTTTTCAAAAACCCTGGCCCTGGACAAGGCAAAAAATTCGGAAGAGGCGCTGGTGGAAATTTACCGTCGGCTGCGGCCCTCCAGCCCGCCGACCAAGGAGGTTGCCGAAGCCTTCTTTCACAACCTCTTTTTCAATCAGGATCTCTATGACCTCTCTGAGGTTGGGCGATACAAGATCAACGCCAAACTTGGCCTGAACATCGATATCAGTAACCGGGCCCTGACCAGGGAAGATATCCTCCATGCGGTTCGCTATCTGGTCCGCCTCAAAGACACCCAGGGTGGGGTTGATGACATCGATCACCTTGGCAACCGTCGGGTCCGGACCGTTGGCGAACTGGTGGAAAATCAGTACCGGATGGGCCTGGTCCGGATGGAGCGGGCAATCAAGGAACGGATGACCATGCAGGATGTGG
>JAZBOD010000244.1:0-2475 GCA_036350955.1 Desulforhopalus sp.
CTCCTGGCTGCCCAGACCCATGGTCTGGCGGTTAAGCTCCATGCCGACGAAGTTCATGACCTCGGCGGCGCCGGCCTGGCCGCCGAACTGGCCGCCCGTTCAGCGGACCACCTCTTGGCCGCCAGCGAGGCCAATCTCCAGGCGATGGCTGCCGCCGGAGTGATCGCCACCCTTCTTCCGGCCACAGCCTACAGCCTGAAAAAACCCTATGCCCGGGCCAGGCTGATGCTCGACAAAGGGTTGGCGTTGGCCCTGGCCACCGACTGCAATCCCGGCTCGAGCTATACCGAGTCGATGCCCTTTGTCATCGGCCTGGCGGTGCTCAATATGGGGCTGACTCCGGCCGAGGCCCTGACCGGAGCGACCCTCAATGCCGCCTATGCCATCGGCCTGGCCGATCGGGTGGGGAGCCTGACGCCGGGCAAGCAGGCCGATTTTCTGCTTCTTGAAGGGGAGTCGCCGGCGATACTTGCCTACCATGCCGGGGTCTCTTCGGTACTGCGGGTTATGAAACGGGGAGAGCCGTGCATTGCTGATGTTTCGTAAGAGCCAGGAGGAGATCGAGTATGAAGAAGATTGTTGAGTGTGTTCCCAATTTTTCCGAGGGCAGAGACGAGAAGATCATTGCGGCGATCAGCCAGGCGATTGCCGACACCGCCGGCTGTACCCTGCTCGATGTCGACCCCGGCGCCTCAACCAACCGCACGGTCTACACCTTTGTCGGCGACCCGGAGGCGGTGGTCGAAGGGGCTCTCGCCGCCGCCCGGGTTGCCCACCAGCTGATCGACATGCGCGGTCACAGTGGTGAGCACCCCCGCTTCGGAGCGATGGATGTCTGCCCCTTCGTGCCGGTGGCCGGGATCACCCTTGAGGAGTGCGCCGCCCTGGCCCGCCAGTTTGCCGAGCGTGCCGCTGCTGAACTGCAGGTGCCGTTTTATCTTTACGAGGCCGCCGCCACTGCGGAGTACCGGCGGCGGCTGTCCGATCTGCGCCAGGGGGAGTACGAGGCGCTGGCTGAACGGCTGCGGGACCCGCGCTGGCAGCCCGATTATGGTCCGGCGGAGTTTGTGCCGCGCTGGGGGATCACCGCCACCGGGGCCCGGAACTTTCTCATCGCCTACAACGTCAACATTCTCGGCACCCCGAATCAGGCCCACCGGATCGCCCTCAACCTGCGTGAGGCCGGCCGGGGTGATGACCAGCCTGGACGGTTGCGCGAGGTCAAAGGGATGGGCTGGTATGTCAAGGAGTATAACCTGGCCCAGGTCACCGTCAACCTGCTTGACTTTGAGGTCACCCCGATCCACGCCCTCTTTGAGGAGGTAAAAAGGGAGGCCGCCGCCTTGAAAGTCGGGGTGGCCGGCTCAGAGATCGTCGGTCTGGTGCCGGTGCAGACCCTGCTCGATGCGGCCGACTACTATATCGACCGGGAAGGGCTGTTTCTCTACGAAGAGGATCAAAAGGTCCGCCTGGCGGTGGAGCGGCTCGGCCTCAATTCGGTGGCGCCCTTTGTCCCGGCGGAGAAGATCATCGAGTACCGGATCGCTGAAAAACCGGTGGAGCCGCTTGCCGGGAGCAGCCTGCGCCAGTTTATCGAAGACCTCGGGGCGAGGACCTCGGCGCCGGGAGGCGGGTCGGCCTCGGCTGCGATTGCTGCCATGGGGGTGGCGCTTGGAGCAATGGTTGCCAAACTGACCTATGGGGTGCGCAAGTTTGAAGGGGTTCAGGCCTCGATGGCCCAGGCGATTGTGCCCCTGCACCGGCTCACCGCCGAACTGATCCCGATGGTCGACGCCGATACCTCGGCATTTAACGAGTACATGGAAGGGGTGCGGATGCCCCGCCAGACCCCGGAGGAAGAGGCGGCGCGGCAGGCGAAGATGCAGGCCGGACTGAAAAGCGCCATCCAGGTGCCGCTGACAACCATGCGCCTTGGTGACAGTGCCTGGGAGCAACTGATCCGGGTGGCCCGCGACGGCAACCCGGCCTCACGTTCGGATACCCTGGTCGGCGCTGCAGCCCTGTTCACCGGAATCTGGGGCGCCTACCAGAATGTGCTGATCAACCTCGAGGGGATCGATGACCAGGAGTATCGTCGGGAGGTCTTGGCCAGTGCCGAGGAGATCGTCAGGCGTGGCCGAAAAAGCGCCCAGCAGGTATTGGCGATTCTTTCGGCTCTAGATAATGACCCGTTACTACATTAGAGCCTTTGGTGAAGGTACCTCTCCCTTCTGCGGTGGGAGGGGACCATCGCCCCTGGGTTGCCGGCGCCAGCCCGTTTAATCTGCCCTCTGCACCTGCAGGCAGAGGTGGGCCTTGAAACCCTTTCCTGAACTGAGCGGGATCCGGTAGCCCTGTTCATCCTCGGGAACCAGAGTGGCGGCAGACTCCCCCCAGGCCTCGTCGGCACCAAGGCAGCGCACCTTCCAGGAGGTCCCACTGGGGGTTACCTTGATAACCAGGGTGTCCCGGAAA
>JAZBOD010000245.1:0-10375 GCA_036350955.1 Desulforhopalus sp.
TAAAAAAGTCGACGGTCTGGATCAGGGCGAGGTCATCGGAAATTTTGTAGACCCCTGCATCATCTGCGGTTGCCGTCCCGATCAGCACCTTTTCGTCACTGGGAAAATCCAGCCCGTGCAGCACCTGCTCCAGGTCCCCCGGAGCGAGTTTCGCGGCTCAGCCACCCCCCTTGACGCAACGGGTCAAGGCGACAGGATCATTGTCCATCGGCAACTCTCAATGGGCAGATCACCTCATCCACCCGGTAGATGTGTTGCCCGCCGCAAAACGGGCAGGAGCCAGTCAGCCCGACCTTGCCAATAAGCACCTTCCCGCCCTCTCCGTCCGGGTGGACGCCATCGTTTTCGAGCATCGCGTACTCGCTGGTTGAGAAGAGCTGATCGTCCACCGGACATCTGAAATAGAGTTCCATAACACCCACCCCTTCTGGCCCCTGGACCAGAACCTTTTTCTCGCGCCGACCGTTACCAGTGCGGCTGTGCAAGCTAGCCAACCAGGCCGCTTTTGTCAACCGCAGAACAGTGATCGTTATTTGCCTATCGATAGGAAATAACGATAGATCTGCTCTTTCGGGCAATTGTCGCCGCCCTTTGAAAGGGGGCTGAGCAGCCCACAGGTAATCTCGGCTCAACCAAACAGGAAGAAACCGGGCTGAAATGCCCGGGAAAGGGACAGGAACCTGTTGCCGGAATGGTCAGCTGTTAGCCCCGGGCCGCCACGTCGACGGTGACCTTCAGGCTGTGCACCCCACCGCCCATCACCACCCCCTTTACCGGGGTGACATCGCCATAATCGCGGCCCCAGGCAAGAGTGATGTGCCGCTCAGCCGGGATGAGGTTATTGGTGGGATCGAGATCAACCCAGCCCAGACCCGGCACATAAAGCGCCAGCCAGGCATGGGAGGCGTCAGCACCGACCATTTTTTCTTTTCCAGGTGGCGGAATTGTCTCCAGGTAGCCGCTGACATACCGGGCGGCCAGGCCAATGCCGCGCAGGCCGCTGATGCAGAGGTGGGCGAAATCCTGACAAACCCCCTTGCGGCTGGCAAGTACTTCGGCAACCGAAGTATCGACGGTCGTCGCTGCCTTGTCGTAGCGAAAGTCGGCAAAGATCCGGCCGATCAAGTCAAGGGCCCCGGCAAGAATCGGCCGGCCGGGGAAAAAGGATGTCCGGGCATAGGCAGTTACCGCCTCATTCAGCGAAATCAGCGGGCTGGCAAAAAGGAACTGGCAGGCTTGAAGGTCCTCGACTCCAGCCGGCTGGGCAAGGGTGGCGGCGACATCCTCCCACGGTGGGGTGAGCTCCGTTCGCGGTACCGGCAGCGGCCTGGTTTCCACCTCGCTTACCGCAGTCATCTGCAGTTCGCTGTGCGGGTGCTGGACCATGAACATCTGCACGCTGTTGCCAAAGAAGTCGACCCGCTGGTGCTGATAGTGCGGCGCAGGAACAATCTCGAGACGACTGGCAACCACCCGCTGACCGGCGGTCTCCCGGGGCTGAAGGAAGAGCTCATTCTGGGACAGCGATGCCGGCTCGGAATAGCGGTAGGTGGTATTATGGGTGATCTGGTAGTACATGTTCACCCTCGGCGAGGATCATCGAAAAATGGGGGGTAGTCGGTACCCGGCTGAGATAGTGGGCGGTGACATGCTGGGCAAAATCAAGAAGATTGGCTTTCATTTTTTCAAGAAAAACGGGAAGCTCAAGATGTTCGACGATCGCCACTCCACAGTTCAGGCCGGAGAGATTGAGCAGCCGCACCGCCGTGAGCATCTCCAGTGCCAACCGCTCCTCCGGGCTGGAGAAACGCCGGTCGCTCTGTTGTGGGAGCTGCTCGATATGCCCGGCCAGCTGGTTGAGCTGAAAGGCCAGCGACTTCGGGTTGCTCTCGTCAACGACGAGCAGATCAAGGACTGGCGCAAGTTGAAAGGTGGTCCGGTAACGGGCGCGATAGGTCATACTCGAGTCGGCGACCTCGAGGAGGGCCTCCAGGCCGTTACGGCCGGCCCCACACACCTGCTGCAGACTGATCTGCAGCAGGTCAGTCTGATTCATCGCCCGCTCCATCCGCCGTCCCATGTCGAGAAAACGCCAGCCGAACCCGCGGGTCATGCTCTCCATCGCCAGACCGCTGAAGGCACTCAAGATAAACAGGGTGTCATCGAGGTGCTCTAGGGCGTCTCCCCCTGAGGAGTCACTGAAATGGCCAAGCCGGTTGAGCACCTGCCAGCTGTCCATGGAGAGCCGGTCCCGCACGTGACGGGCCGCATCCTGAACCCGCTGCAAGAGGGCTACCACGCTCTCGGGTTTCTCCCGGCGATAGAGGGTACTGTGCAGCTGTTCATCCCAGTCGGCAAAAGATGGCAGTACGGGATCCATCTCCTTGCCTGCCAGGGGATTTCGTGCCTGGAGCAGAGCAAAGAGAAAAGGCAGTTCGGGCAGATTTCGGCTCTGGGTTTCGCTGCCCAAGCGCCGGTAGAGCGCCCGGAGCAGGCGGATCAGGCCCTCCGCCCGTTCAAGATAGCGCCCCAGCCAGAGCAGATGATCGGCCACCCGGCTGGGCAAATCACTGCTCCGACGAAACTCGGTGACCGATTCCAGACCTTCCATCAGGCTGAAAGGTTCCACCGGCCGGTCAGCAAGAACCCAGATGTCCTTGCTGTACTGCCGCTCGGGGTGGCCGCTGAGAAGCTCTTCGGCGGTGGTGGCGGTGATCGCCAGACCACCGGGTAACACCGTAAAGCCACCGTCGACGGCACAGGCAAAAAGGCGGAGCATTACCGGCCGGTTGACAATCCGTCCCGCTTCCCAGGCCGGGACGGTTGATGGTGACAGCGGTTCCCTGCCAAGCCAGGCATAGGGGGCGCTCGGCAGCGGTGCCACCTGTTCCGCCCGCCGTTCACCCCGAGCAAATGCCGGAATGAGCTCAAGCTCTTCCCGGCGCCCCTCTACCTGCCGGTACCCTTCGGCACTGCCACACCACCACGCCGGGTGGTGATCAAGGAGGAGTTCCTTGCCGCTGAGATGCCGGCTGATCCCGGAGAGAAAAAGCGGCAGGGCCGGAGTGTCGATAAATCTGCTGCCTATCGGGTTGGCCAGGTCGATGTTGCCCTCCCGGGCGGCCTGGATCAGGCCGGCGACACCGTTGATGGTCTCACGACGCAGGGTAAACGGGTCGCTCTCCTCGTCGGGAATATGCCGGAAGATACTCTCCACCGGTTCGAGATCAGCGAGTTTTTTCAAGTATACCCTGCCGTTACGAACGGTGAGATCCTGGCTTTCAACCAGAGGATAACCGAGATAGCGGCTCAGCAGGGCATGTTCGAAGTAGAGGAGATGATCCGGACCGGGAGAGAGGATGACGATGGTCGGGTCCTCGCGGCGAAGACCGGCTCTCATGGTAAAACCCTGGTGCAGGTTGTGAAAAAACGGCGCCAGCCGTTGCACCCGCGTTTCATGGTAGAGCGAGGCAAAAACCCGCGAGATGACAATCCGGTTTTCCAGAGCGTAACCCAGCCCGGCCGGACAGGAACCGTAATCACGAATAACCCGGAAACTGCCGTCTGCGGCGCGATAGAGATCAACGGCATAGTAGGGGAGAAAGCGGTATGCGGTGGGCTGAATACCGTGACATGCGTGGAAAAAGGCCGGATTGGCAAAGAGCATCTCCGGCGGCAGTAGCCCCTGGTGCACCAGCTGCTGAGGACCATGAACATCGGCGAGCACCATCTCCAGCAGCCGGGCCCGCTGCAGCACCCCCGCTTCGAGAGTTGCCCACTCCCGCGCAGTTATTGGCAGCGGCAGCATATCGAGAGCCCAGGCCATCTCCTGGGCATCGGCGTCGTCAAAGGGGTTGAAGGTGGCACCGTCTTCGTGGCGCATCCTGTCGACCTTCTCCTGGCGCTGCGCCAGCAGCTCCTCCCCTCTCCCGCTAAAGGTTTGCAGCAGGGGTTGCCAGTGGTCCCGGGGAGCGCCAGTCGCAGTCCACGCCTCGCGGTAGGCCGCACTGGCTGGGGCTTCAGCCTGAAACAGAACTGCCTCAGGCGGTACGGGCTGGTCGGTGGTGTCGTGCTGGCTCATTGGCTGTCGCCTCAGGCATTACCGTTTGGTTGGGCAAGAGTTCCGCATCCCGGCGATTACCCGCGGCGCATATCAAGAGTAGAGGGAAATTCCAGGTTGTCCTCCACCGGCGGTGGCTGCAGCTGACTTCCGGGGGTGTGGCCGTGGGGAATAAACCGGGCATTGCGCCGCCCCTCCGCCTCATGGCCGTTGACCGGAAAGACCTCATGATTTCGCCCGCCGGGGTGGCCGACGTGGTAGGTACAGCCACCTACCGCCCGGCCACTCCACCGGTCGAAGAGGTCAATGACCAGCGGAGCATGGATACCAATGGTCGGATGGAGACAGGATGGGGGTTGCCAGGCCCGATAGCGGACCCCGGCAACAAAGGTTCCCGCTTCCGCGGTGACCTGCAGGGGAATCCGCCGGCCATTGCAGAGCAGGAGGAAACGCTCACCGACCATCCCGGTCACCTTGACCTGCAGCCGTTCTACCGAGGAGTCGACGTAGCGTACCGTTCCTCCGCCCCCCGGCTCTTCCCCGAGGACATGCCAGGGTTCCAGAGCCTGGCGCAATTCAATCTCCATTCCCTGGTAGACCACCTTGCCGTAAAAGGGGAAACGGAATTCAAAATGGGGGTGGAAAAATTCCATCCGCAACCGGTAGCCGGCTTCTTTCAGTGTGCGCAGCACGTCGGCAAAATCGGTGCGGATCATTTCCGGGAGCATGAACCGGTCATGCAGCCTGGTCCCCCAGCGCACCAGCGGCTCACGGTACGGGCTCCGCCAGAACCAGGCAATAAACGTCCGGAGCAGGAGCTGCTGGGCCAGGCTCATTCTCGCGTGGGGCGGCATTTCAAAAGCCCGAAATTCGAGAAGGCCAAGCCGGCCGGCAGAGCTGTCCGGCGAATAGAGCTTGTCGATACAGAATTCAGCACGGTGGGTATTACCGCTGACATCGACCAGGAGATGGCGGAACAGCCGATCAACCAGCCAGGGCGGGCAGGGATGCTCGGCAGTGGTCAACCGGTCCATCTCAGCAAAAGCGATCTCCAGTTCATAGAGGCTGTCGTGCCGTGCCTCGTCGATACGGGGCTGCTGACTGGTCGGGCCGACAAAGAGGCCGGAGAAGAGGTAAGAGAGGGAGGGGTGATTGTTCCAGAAGGTCACCAGACTGCGCAACAGGTCGGGGCGGCGCAGAAAGGGGCTGTCCGCCGGCGTGGCTCCGCCGAGAACGATATGGTTGCCGCCACCGGTCCCGGTATGGCGGCCATCAAGGAGAAATTTCTCGGTGCCCAGCCTGGTGAGCCGGGCTATCTCATAGAGTTCGGTAGTCCCGGTCACCAGTTCCGACCAGTTCCTCATCGGCTGAATATTCACCTCGATCACCCCGGGGTCGGGGGTTACTTTCAGACTTGCCAGCCGTGGGTCATCGGGTGGAGAGTAGCCTTCGAGGACCACGGGCATTGCCGTTTCCCCGGCGGTTTTTTCGATCAGGCTGACCAGCTCCAGATACCCCTCCAGACGGGGGATCGGTGGCATGAAGACATAGAGCCGGCCATCCCGGGGCTGGATACAGAGGGCGGTCCGCACCAGCCAGGCAGCAGACTCCCCGGGAACCGCCTGTGGATCGGGATCGGGTGCCGGCTGTTCCTGAACCGTTCCCCTGCTGGCCATCTCCGGGTGTGCGGCATCCTGCCGATTGATTGCCCGCTGCGGCAGAGGTCCCCGCGCAGCCATCGGATCAAGCGGCTGTTCGTCGACCCGATCCTCTTCCGCCACCCAGGGCAGCGAATCAAGGGGCAGGCGCAGACCGACCGGAGAGTCACCGGGGAGCAGATACATATTGCCGCTGCGCAGCGGCCAGGGCCCGCTCTTCCAGGAACCGTACTGCAGCGGCAGGACATAGCCCACCACCGCACCAAGACCGCGGCGAAAAGTCTCAACCAGCCGGGCCCGCTCTTCCGGGTCGTCGAGGCGCGGGTCGAGAGGGTCGACATTGACCGGCAGGCTCTCTTCCCGGTGCAGGTAGTACGGGATGTCTTCGTAACTTGGCCGGATAAAGTCCCGCTTTACCCCGAGATGGTCGGCCAGGGTTTCAATAAAGAGCTTCGCCTCGGCTGCGGTAAACCCATACTCCTGTCCGACATCGGCGATCAGCCGGTCATCCTCCCACAGCGGCTGCCCGTCACGCCGCCAATAGCAACCAAGCGCCCAGCGGGGCAGGGATTCGCCAGGATACCATTTCCCCTGGCCATAGTGAAGCATCCCGCCCGGCGCCCAGCGCTCGCGCAACCGCTTGATCAGCAGTTCGGCAAGCTCGCGTTTTTCCTGGCCGAGGGCTTCGGTGTTCCATTGGGCACCATCCATATCGTCGATGGAGACAAAGGTCGGCTCACCACCCATGGTCAGCCGGACATCACCGCTCTGCAGCTGCTCCTCGACCCGGGCGCCGAGTTCCTCGATGGCCGACCATACCTCCTCCGGGTAGGGGCGAGTGGCCCGGGGGGCCTCGGCAATCCGGGTGACCCGCATGGTATGGCTGAAATCGACCTCACAGGCTTCCAGCGCGCCGCTGATCGGCGCGGCTGACTGCGGCTCAGGCGAACAGGCCAGGGGGATATGCCCCTCCCCGGCGAAAAGTCCCGAGGTAGGATCCATCCCGACCCAGCCGGCTCCGGGAAGATAGACCTCCGTCCAAGCGTGGAGATCGGTGAAGTCAGCCGCCGGCCCCGATGGCCCGTCGAGGGATTTCACATCCTGGGCCAACTGGATCAGATAGCCGGAGACAAAACGGGCGGCCAGGCCGAGATGACGCAGGAGATTGACCAGCAGCCAGGCCGAATCGCGACAGGAGCCACTGCCGAGTTGCAGGGTCTGTTCGCAACTCTGAACATTGGCCTCCATGCGGATGAGATAACTGATCTCCTGGCTGAGCCGCTGATTGAGGTGGACCAAAAAATCAATGGTCGGCCGCTCTTCCAGGTCGAGCCCGGCCATGAAACGCTTCAGTTCCGGTCCGGCCGAGGTCCGAGCGAGATAGGGGGTGAGATCTGCGGCGAGTTCGGGTTCGTAGGAAAAAGGGCACGTCTCGGCTAACGGTTCAAGGAAAAAATCAAAGGGGTTGATAATGACCATTTCCGCCACCAGGTCGACCTCGACCCGAAACTCAGCAGTCTTCTCAGGAAAAACCAGTCGCCCCAGATAGTTACTGAAAGCGTCCTGCTGCCAGTTGAGAAAATGCTCCTTCGGGTGGACGGTGAGCGAGTAGCTGAGTATCGGCGTCCGGCAATGGGGAGCGGGCCTGAGGCGGACGATCTGCGGGTCAAGGGCAATTCGCCTTTCATAACGATAGAGGGTCTGGTGGTGCAGGGCGACATGGATTCCCACGGTCTTCTCCTGTTGCCCAGTACGACCGCCTCTTGGCCGGGGCGGTGCGAAACTGGCTGATTATTGTTCCTGGGATTCGCTCCCGAGAAGTGGCTTGAGATTAAAAAAGGTGCTGCCGATTGCCCCATCGATCCGGTTGAGACGGGTCTGCAGGTTGTCGAGGTATTCGTGCATCCCATGCTCAAGCACTTCCCCGATATCGGTGTACTCGAGATCAGCCTTGAGCCGGCCAACCAGTTTTTCGGCACTGTTGCTCGCCGAGCCGGAAGGTGATCCGGAGATGCGGTGCAGACAGATATCGGCCTTATTGATACAGTGGCGGATCGAGCGGGGAAAACTCTGGTCAAAGATCAAAAAATTGGCAACCTGCCGCGGGTTGATGTGGTGGTGTTCTTTACGAAACATCTCAAAGGCACTCGCCGATTTGAGCACCGCCGCCCACTGGATACTGTCGATTGGGGTATTGACCAGATCGAGCTGGGGAAGGAGCATGAAATATTTGACATCAAGGATCCGCGAGGTTTTATCGGCTCGCTCGATCATCATCCCGATCCGGGCAAAATTCCAGGCCTCACCATGGCTCATGGTTGAATCCATCAGCCCGGTAAATAGATGGCTGCGCATCTTGATAATTTTAAAGAACCGGTCGGGTTCACTCAAGGCCACCGGCAGGTTGCCTTCCTCGGCCAGCTCCAGGTAGAATTGATTGAGGTGTTCCCACATCTCCGAAGAGATGATTTCCCGGATTGACCTTGCATTTTCCCGGGCTCCGGCCAGGCAGGAGAGGATCGAGTTGGGGTAATCCCGGTCGAAGGTGAGAAAGCGCACCACCGACTCGCCGCTGTAATCGACATGGCCGCTCTTCTCGTAGAGCTCCTGATCACCGGTGATCAGCACCAGCGGCTCCCACTGCCGGCCGCCCTGGGAGGGCATATCGAGCAGGAGGTTGACATTGACGCTGATGAAGCGGGCAACATTTTCCGCCCGTTCGATATACCGGCACATCCAGTAGATTGCATTTGCCACGCGGCTGAGCATCGCCATCCCTCCTTGACAGAGCCTTACAGAACCCAGGTGTCCTTGCTGCCACCGCCCTGGGAGGAGTTGACCACCAGGGAATCCTTGGTTAGCGCCACCCGGGTCAGACCACCGGGCTGCACATAGATCTCCTCGCCAAAGAGCACATAGGGACGCAGATCGACATGGCGCCCCTCGATGCGGTTACCAACGATGGTCGGCACCCGTGACAGGGCAAGGGTCGGCTGAGCCATATAGTTGCGGGGTTCAGCACTGATTTTCGCGGCAAACTCCTTCCGCTCCGCCGCGGTGGCGTGGGGGCCGATCAACATCCCGTAACCGCCGGACTCGTTGGCCGCCTTGACCACCAACTCGTCGAGATGGGCAAGAACATAGGCCCGATCCTGCGGATTACCGCAGATCCAGGTCGGGACATTGGGCAGAATCGGCTCTTCACCGGTATAGTATTTGATAATCTGCGGCACATAGGCGTAGATCACCTTGTCGTCGGCGATCCCGGTGCCGGGGGCATTGGCCATCGCCACCCGCCCCGCCTTGTACACCCCCATCAACCCGGGTACGCCAAGCAGCGAGTCGGGCCGAAAAACCTCCGGATCGATAAAATCGTCGTCCAGGCGCCGATAGAGAACATCAACCCGTTTCAACCCTTTGGTGGTGAGCATGTGGACAAAGCCATCGGCGACCACCAGGTCCTGGCCCTCAACCAGTTCAACCCCCATCTGCTGGGAGAGAAAGGAGTGTTCGAAATAGGCGCTGTTGTAGATCCCCGGGGTAAGCACTCCGATGGTCGGGGACTGGACATGTTCCGGGGCCAGATATTCCAGGGCCTCGAGCAGTTTGCTTGGATAGTCGTCGACCGGCCGCACCCGTGAAGCGGCAAAGACCTGGGGAAAGGTCCGTTTTAACACCTGCCGGTTTTCAAGAACGTAGGAGACTCCGGAAGGACAGCGCAGGTTGTCCTCGAGCACGTAAAACCGCCCGTCCCGGTCACGGACCAGATCAGTGCCGGTGACGTGGCACCAGATTCCCCGGGGCGGGGTGAAGCCCTCGCACTCCGGCCGGTAGGTCCGGCTGCTGAGGACCAGTTCCGCCGGAACCACCCGGTCTTTTAAAATCTTCTGATCGTTATAGACATCCTGGAGGAAGGCGTTCAGCGCGTAAATCCGCTGTTTCAGGCCCGATTCAATCTGCTGCCAGTCCTCTTCGGCGACAATCCGGGGAATAATGTCAAAAGGAAAGATCTTTTCGGTCCCCTCCTGCCGGCCGTAGACGTTGAAGGTGATGCCCATCTTCAGCAGCAGGGCTTCAGCCGCCTTCTGGCGCATCGCCAGGTCACCGGGGGGCAGGGACTCGATCTTTTCCACCAGCAGTTTGGCCCCGGGCCGTGGCGTGCCGTCGGCCGCGAACAGCTCGTCGAAAAAATCGCCTGGATCGTAGTCGCGAAAGGTTTCCATCATCCCAGATCTCCTTGAAACTGTCGCCGCCATCGGCGGGGCCGGTATTCTGCCCTCCAACTCAGGAGGTTTGCGGCCATAACCGAAATTCACTCTCCAGGCAAGGGGGGTACTTTTCTCGGGAACCAGCCCCTCCCAAAGCCAAGAAAACGAACCCTCCCTGAGCGGTTGAGGGGGGGATAGACCACAGATATCCTAGCGTGCCTGCCAGCCGGTGGCAACTCTTTTATCAACACCGCGATGCGCCGCCAGCCGGGTCGTTCAGCCTCTCACGATATTGCTTTTGGCAAGTCCGGCCAAGGCCCTGAATATCCATTGACAAGCAAAAAACTTTCGCTATGATCGGTACCTGGTTTTATGACTTCTCTGCTGCGGGAGGGAAACCATAGTCCTTGGCGCGATTTGCAAAAGGCTCTTTGGTGTACGGGCGTCTA
>JAZBOD010000246.1:0-2324 GCA_036350955.1 Desulforhopalus sp.
ACCGTTATCTGCTGGGCAAGGTGGCCAACCCGATTCCCGCTGCAGAGGGACTGGCCGCAGTTCGCCTCTGCCGCGCCTGCCAGGTGTCGATTGCCACCGGTGACTGGGTTGAGGTCGCGGCAGTCGGCCTAAGCGGGCTGACGCCCGCAACCTAGGGGCGAAGATCCCCTCCCACAGCAGAGGGGATAAGTACCTTCACGGACTTCATTCTTTAGAGCCATTTGTAAAACAATCTTTTCGCCCAAACTCGGCGTTATGCTCAAAATTTTATCCTCGGAATATCAGTTATATGCCTGTGGTAAAATTTTTCGCATGCCTTGATTTTGAACGAAAATTTACGTTTTGCAAAAGGCTCTTTAAGAAACAAGAAATGAATTTCTCAGGTACTAAGAACAAAGACTCCAGTCAGCGAACTGGTTTTCACCGGGCAGCTTTGTTATAGTAGCGCAGACCATTTTTGATCCGCGCAATCAGCCGGCCAGCTTCCGGCAGCCAAGGAGAACAGTTATGCCCCGCAAATTCCTGTTGACCGCACTCAGCAAGGACCGTCCCGGTATCGTCGCCGATCTGGCCCAGGTGATCTATGAGAACGGCTGCAGTCTGGAAGACTCGGCGATGGCCAATCTGGCCGGAGAGTTTGCGATGATGTTTCTCTTTACCCCACTGGCGGTCGGGGACGACACCGATCTCGAGACGGCGCTTACCGCCGAATGCCGCCGCCTGGAACGGGAAAAGGGGATCACCGCCTTTATCCGCCCGGTCGACCCGGCCGATCACCCTCTGAGCGTTGGGGCAGCTCTCAGGACGATCAAGGTCGAAGGCCAGGACCAGGCCGGAATAGTCTACAAGGTATGCCGTTTCCTGGCCGACAACCAGATCAATATCCGCACCCTCAACTCGGAGGTCATCCTTTCGCCACAGAGCGGCGCGGCACTCTACCGGATGACCCTGACCACCGATATTGCAGCAGGAAAAGTCTTTGACCAGCTGAGGGCAGGGTTGGAACGGATCGGCGAACAGCTCCATGTCGATATCGCCATCGACTGAGTTTTCCCGGGGAAAGGGAAATGTTTCCCTCAGACCCGGGTGATAAGAAATGGCTGGACATGTCCGGCCAACTGTGCTAATGGACATCACGCACGACCGGTGATGATCTGTTGCCGGTGGTACCCGTCGGGAAGTGGCTCAGCCTGGTAGAGCACAGCGTTCGGGACGCTGGGGTCGGAGGTTCAAATCCTCTCTTCCCGACCACAGAAAAAGATACCTTGGCGCAGGTTGGCAGCAACCTGCGCCAAGGTTTTTTTTTGCCT
Source organism: Desulforhopalus sp. (assembly GCA_036350955.1). Lineage (GTDB taxonomy): Bacteria > Desulfobacterota > Desulfobulbia > Desulfobulbales > Desulfocapsaceae > Desulforhopalus_A. Next base: position 1,311 of record JAZBOD010000246.1, read on the forward strand.
GTCCCTCTCCCTGGTGGAAAATTTTTCCCATACCTTGAGCGCAACCGGAAATCTCCGGTTTTCGAATGCAGGCGAAGGCACATTGTCTCAGAGGATTTTCCTCCCTGCAGCGGAAATCTGCCTTGCCCTGGCGGATATTATTCATTAGTGATACGGCATGTGCGGTCTTCAGACTGTCAACGGACAAGTGATCAGGAGGGGATTATGAAAATTGCGGCAAATCAGGCGGCGTTGATCTTGCAGGCGTCGGAAGAGGGCGAGATCTCGGTGGATGTTGTCGAGGGGGAGGAGTACAGCCTGGCAGGCCAACTGTGCCATGCCATCGCCACCATGCTGTTGCATAACGAACAGTTTCAGGCCGAGCTGCAGACGATGCTCGACGAGCAGGAGGGAGAGCTTTCTTGACCCACTCAGCAATCAAGTTGGTCAAGGCCATGGCCAAAGCGAAAACCCTGGAAGAGAAGGTGCAATACCGTGCAGGGCAGGGGATCATCGCCTTTGGGTTGCGGGCCTAAGCCCGCTTAAGCGCATTTTCCACACCGATACCCCCAGGAGGAGGAGATTGATGGCTATTACCCTAGGTTTTGATGTTTATGGCACCCTGATCGATACCGCCGGCATCGCCTCGGCGCTGCAGGTGTTTGCCGGTGAAAAGACAGCGGCCTTTACCGGTCTGTGGCGGGACAAGCAGCTGGAATACTCCTTTCGCCGCGGGTTGATGCAGAACTATCAACACTTTGCGGTATGTACCCGTAACGCTCTGGACTACTGCTGCGCCGCATTGGCCATCGATATCGCCGACCAAGATCGGCAGGCGCTGATGGCCCGGTACCGGATGCTTCCGGCTTTTGCTGATGTCGAAGATGCCCTGCCCCGTCTGCAGGCGGCCGGCCATCGTCTCTTTGCCTTTTCCAACGGCAGGGCGGAAGATGTTGCCGCTCTGCTTGCCCATGCCGGGATCAGTTCCTACTTTGTAGATGTGATCAGCACCGATGAGATCAAAAGTTTTAAGCC
>JAZBOD010000247.1:0-2555 GCA_036350955.1 Desulforhopalus sp.
ATTCAGGAGCACTACTACGGTCTGGAAAAAAATGATGTGGTTGCCCGATTCTTCCAGGAACGGAAAAGCTTCGCCGCCCGGCAGATCGAAAAAACCTTCATTATCGACTATGTCAACGATCTGACCATCGTCGCGGTGATCGGCCAGCCAGGCTTTGAGAGAATTCTCGCCGTCGGCGAGTACTACCATAACCCCAATACCAATATGGCGGAAATCGCCTTTTCGGTCGTGCGGACCTGGCAGGGCCGGGGGCTTTGTTCGGTGGTGATCAAAAAACTTGCCGAGGCAGCCAGAGGGCACGGCATCAAAGGGTTGACCGCCTATACCTCAAAGAATAACCGGGCGATGATCAAACTTTTTCACACCCTTGAGTATCAGGTCAAGAAGGTCAATGAGGACGATATGGTCTATCTCGAGGCAATCTTCAACCACGGGCAGAGGTAACCGTTGACCAACCTCCCCTTTTCCTGCACCGAGGGGGCAGCGGTACGTTACAGATTTTTTTCGACCACCGCAAAAGAGACGGTGGCGGTGGTGACACTGCTCCGGCCAAAGATCAGGAAATAGACCAGCCAGAGCAATTGCAGGCCGAGGATCACCGCCGGGTTCCAGAGGACGCGCAGCCCTTGGACAACTTCAGGGTCGCCACCCGGTGGCGGTCCGGCGAAATTGAGCATCACCAGCGCGTAGAGCACTGCGGCAATCCCCATCTTCTGGTAGGCGGAGACCTGGCCGAAGCCACGAAAATCTGCCCGCAGGGTTTCGGAGAAAATCCGCCAGAGCTGGGTGAGGAGCAGGCAGCCGATCAGTGCCGGGGTAAAGAGGCCCTGAAGGAAAAGAGAGGCACCGGCCAGGGCGCCGCCGGTATAGAGGACGGCGGTGATCGCCTGGATCGGTACCAGCCTCTCCCCGGCAAGGTGCCCCTCGTAGGCGACCTTTTTGGTGGCGCCGGAGAAGGTAAAGCTGTGGCGGGAAAAAAGCAGGCGGACCATGCGGTTGCACTCGCGCACCGGTTTCCCGTAACAGCAGCCGAAACTGATGCAGGCCAACCGGCCGAGGCCCTCCCCGAGGGTGTAGGCGATGGCCATTGCCGCAAGAACCGGGAGGAGGGGCAGCTGGTTGCTCACCCCGAGGATCTCGCCGGAAAGGAGGACGGCAAAGGGGGAAAGAACTATCCCGACAAAGGAGGCGCCGCCAATGGTGAAGGTGTGCCGTTTTTTCTCAACCAGCATGGCCAGCAGCCGGGCGGCAGGGAGGCAGCAGGCAAGGAGCAGGGCAATCGCCAGGGCCGTGCCACCGAGGTGAACCCCCATCGCGCCGAGGAGGACCAGGAGAAGGGCCAGGGCAATCAGCTGGCTGCTGGCGATAAAAAAGCCGTAATAGGTCAGATTGGTTCCCGACCACTGACTTTCACTGCCCTTTTTGGTCGGCACCACTGCCATCATCTGCCAGCGTTCGCCAGGCAGATGTTTGAAGCCCCAGGCCAGCAGGCGACCGAGAACCAGGGCCAATCCGAGTAAAAAAAGCAGATCATTCATGGTGTTTCCCCCTCCAGGGGTGCAGGCGAAGGTACTGACTGTGCGATGGTCGATCGCGCCAGCAGATCGGTTTCGACCAGGGGGCGTCCGAAGCCTTGGCTGAAACGGCTTTGCACATCCTGGCGCTGCGAGTTGCTGACCAAGTCCTCGGCAAAGGCGATTTTGCCGGGTTGAAAAATCAGCACATCAGTGGAGCTACCGGGGCGGAAGAGCGACTTTGGTGCCCCCTTTTCAACAAACATCCCCGGCTGAATCTGGCGGGGTTCTGCGTAGGCTTTTTCACTGTAGCACTGGACGATATCGCCGATCATCAGGGCGACAATCTCCACCATCGCCACCATCCCGACAGCGCTGCCGCCAGGCACGTCGGTATTGATGATCGTCACCACCCGGCGATTTTTCGAATAGATTGAGGCCATGGCGATCTGCGCCGTGGGATTGCAGGAGTGGTACCGGCCATCGAGGGTGTAGGTGGTCACCACCCGGCCGCTGACCGGCAGATGGTTGTAGTGGTATTTGTCGGGGGTCAGGCGGAAGACCGCAAAGTCGCCATCGGCAAAGTGGTCCGGCCAGCGGCCGGTTGAACCGAGCAATTCGGGAAGATCAAAAAGCGACCCTTTGATAAACAGCACCGAGGCCGCGGTGAAGCTGCCGATCAGCACCCGGGAATCGGCCGGAGAAACCACCGCCTCCGGCCGGCTGTCCATCGGCCGGGTTTCCCAGTAGCGGATCTGCCGCTCGAAGAATTTGCGTGGCGTGTTGTACGACTCCGGCGGCTCAAGACATTCCCGCCAGTCGGCGCCGCAGCGGCTAAACAACGCCAGCCCGCCACCCCCTCGCCCAGGCAGGTCATACTGCCAGAAACCGAGCAGTTGGGAAATCCTCGCCGAGGTGAGCGCCCGAAACATCGCCGGGCTGTTTTCCCGCAGCCGGTGGTAGAGGAAATTGATTGCCCGGTCGGCAATGGGTCGCTCGGTGACCACTCTGTTGTTGCGGCGGTCGATGTATTGATGGGGG
>JAZBOD010000248.1:0-8591 GCA_036350955.1 Desulforhopalus sp.
ACCACCGCAGTGCTGGATGGCGACGAATGGGTTTTGAACGGCACCAAACAGTGGATTACCAATGGCGGCGAAGCTCAGATCTATTCGGTGGTGGCGATTACCGATCGCAGCCGTGGTCCGCGGGGTGCTTCGATCTTTGTGGTCGAGGAGGGCGATCCGGGATTCAGCTGCGGTCCCAAAGAGAAAAAGATGGGGATTCGTGCCTCCTCCACCACCGAACTGATCTTCAAGGACTGCCGCATTCCGGCTGACCGGCTGGTTGGCCGGCAGGGCACCGGATTTATTACGGTGATGAAGACCCTCGACCTCTCTCGACCGGGGATCGGCGCCCTCGGGGTCGGTCTGGCGCAGGGAGCCCTTGATGAGGCTGCCAGATACGCCAAACAGAGACAGCAGTTTGGTAAACCGATCATTGCCTTCCAGGCGGTGCAGCATCTGCTGGCCGACATGGCCATCGGGGTTGAGTCGGCCCGGGCCCTGGTCTATGCTGCGGCACGACATATTCAGGAGCACCCCAAGGATATGTCCAAAGCCTCGGCGATGTGCAAAACCTATGCCACTGATGTGGCAATGAAGGTTGCCACCGATGCCGTTCAGGTAATGGGTGGTTACGGCTATATGTGTGAATATCCCGTCGAAAAAATGATGCGTGACGCAAAAATTTTGCAGATCTATGAAGGCACCAACCAGATCCAGAGAAACGTTATCGGCCAGGAGATCAACAAGGAGTACTCCTGATCTCCGCCTCCATTTGAGGCGGCGGGCCTTTCAACCTGAAACCATGAATTGTCTCTCCTCTTCACGGGTTGTTGTATGAAAATTTGTGTTTGCATCAAACAGGTCCCTGATACCAGAGAAGTTCGTCTCGATCCGGTCACCAATACCCTGGCCCGTGAGGGGGTTCAGTCGATTATGAACCCTTACGATCAGCATGCCCTGGAAGAGGCGGTACGGCTGAAAGAGTCCCTGGGTGGAGAGGTCGTAGCGGTAAGCATGGGGCCACCCCAGGCTGAGATCACCCTGCGTGAAGCGATCAGTTGCGGCGCGGACCGGGCAGTTCTGGTCTCTGACCGTGCCTTTGCCGGGGCGGATACCTGGGCCACTGCCTACACTCTCGAACATGCCCTGCGGAAAATTGACAACTTCGATCTCATCCTTTGCGGTAAGCAGGCGATTGACGGTGATACTGCTCAGGTCGGGCCAGGGCTGGCTACCCGACTGGGTATTGGCTATGTCACCTGTGTGCAGAAAATCCGTTCCGCCAGCTCTTCCGGTCTGGTGGTGGAACGGATGATGGACGACGGCTATGACGTGGTCGCTCTGGAATTCCCGGCACTGCTTACTGTGGTGAAAGATATCAACGAACCCCGGGTGCCGTCGCTCAAAGGGAAAATGAAGGCGAAAAAAGCAGCCGTCCCGGTGCTGAACGCCGTCGATATCGATGCCCGGCCCGAGGCCATCGGTCTGCCGGGCTCGCCGACCAAGGTGGTCAAAGTCTTTCCTCCGGAGGCCAGAGCCGGGCGGGCTTTGCTCACCGGTACCATCGACGAACAGGTCGATCAACTGGTTGACCGGCTGATCCGCTACCTTTAATCTCCTCCTAAGGGAAACGGTACTTTAACTGCGAGAGTTCCATGATACAGAAGGAATTTCTCAGGTACGCCAAACGAACGGAATAGTTATGCTGCAGGTTAATCAAGAGCTTTGTATCGGCTGTGGGATCTGTGAGGAGAGTTGTCCTTTTGCCGCCATCGTGATCAGCGATGGTCTACCGGTGATCGGCGACAACTGTACGCTGTGTGGGGCATGCATTGAGAGCTGTGAAGTCGGTGCACTGAAGATTGAAGTCCAGGAAAAAACCGATCTGGATGACTTGACCACATGGTCGGGGATCTGGGTGTTTGGTGAATACCGAAATGGTCAGCTTGCCCCGGTTACTCTGGAGTTGCTGGGCATCGGTCGACAACTTGCCGATACCCGGGGGGTGTCACTCGCTGCACTGCTTATTGGCTGTGATACTGGCGATACCGCAGAGAAGTTGATCGGCCATGGTGCGGATCTGGTCTACCTCGCGGATAATCCCACCCTTCAGGATTTTCATGAAGACAGCTACTCAGCGGTTGCTAGCGCGGCGATTCGCGCCTATCGTCCGGAGATTGTCCTCGCCGGAGCGACGGCAATCGGCCGCTCATTTATTCCCGGAGTGGCGACCGAACTGAATGCCGGATTGACTGCAGATTGCACCCATCTGGCGATTCGTCAAGGTGACGGTGCGCTGTTGCAGACCCGACCGGCCTTTGGCGGGAACATTATGGCAACCATTGTCTGCGAAGACCACCGCCCGCAAATGGCAACGGTCCGGCCGAAGGTGATGAAAGCTCTGGCTTTTGACCCGGCCAGGCAGGGCGAGGTGGTTCAGCTTGACCTCGAGCAGAGCCAGTTGAGGAGCCGGGTAGCCGTTCTCGAGTCTGTCGCAGGTCAGGCATCTCAGGTCAACATTCAAGAGGCCGACATCCTGGTCTCGGGCGGGCGGGGGTTGGATAACGCTGCAGGTTTTGCGCTCCTTCACCAGCTTGCAGACGTGCTTGGGGCCAAGGTCTCAGCGTCCCGTGCGGTGGTCGATGCCGGGTGGATTCCTTATCCACATCAGGTCGGCCAGACCGGGAAGACGGTTGCCCCGAAGCTCTATATTGCCTGTGGCATCTCTGGGGCCGTTCAGCATGTCGCCGGGATGCAGTCGGCGGAGACCATTGTCGCCATCAACCGTGACCCGAATGCCACCATCTTTTCCGTTGCTGATTATGGGATTGTTGGTGATCTTTTTGAAATCATACCTAAAATTATTAAAAGAGTCGAGGAGCGCCGCCAGTCATGAGCCTTTCAGGAAAAATTGCCCTGGTAACCGGAGGAAGCCGCGGCATCGGCCGGGCCGTCTGTCTGCGATTGGCAAAAATGGATGCTCTGGTGTATATCAATTATGTCAGCCGATCAGCGGCGGCCGCCGAAACCGCCCGGATGATTACAGAGTTGGGCGGAGAGGCACGGCTGGTTGCCTTTGATGTCGCCAATGCCGAGGCTGTCCAGGCGGCTTGTAAAAAGATAGTGGACGAAGCCGGCGGAGTGGATATTCTGGTAAATAACGCCGGCATTACCCGGGACGGTCTGATGGCCAGAATGAAGGAGGCTGACTGGGACGACGTTCTGAACACCAACCTGAAAGGATCCTTTCTTTGTGCCAAGGCGGTCGCCAAATCGATGATGAAGAAGCGGTGGGGGAGAATCGTCAACATCTCCTCGGTATCGGGTTTTGCCGGTAATGCCGGTCAGGTTAACTACTCCGCAGCCAAGGCCGGGCTGAGCGGTTTGACGAAGGCCATGGCCCGGGAATACGCGTCTCGAGCGATTACGGTGAATGGAGTGGCCCCCGGCTACATTGAAACGGAAATGACCGCGCAGCTGGCGGTCGAGACCCAGGAGCAGATCAAAAAAGAGATCCCTCTGGCACTCTTTGGCAGAGTCGAAGATGTTGCCGGGGCGGTGGCGTATCTGGTATCAGATGATGGCGGGTATGTCACCGGACAGACCCTCCATGTCAATGGCGGCATGTACATGTGATGGGCCTCGTAAACCTTTCAGGAGACCAGCACCGGTAATTTTGGCGAGACTGGTGGAGCGGATTGTGATGCGGGGAGATGTGGATGGTTGTTGGCGGGAAACTATTAATCAGGCGCATGGTTATCGGTAACTATGGCTACTTTCAAGTAAAGGGAGAAGACAATGGCAATCGAACAGGAAATGATAGATATAATTGTGGAGCAGCTCAGTGTGGAACGGGAGAAGGTGGTGCCCAATGCCTCTTTTGTCGATGATCTCGGCGCTGACTCTCTTGATCTGGTGGAACTGATCATGGCCATGGAAGAAGGCTTTGATATCGAAATTCCTGATGAGGATGCCGAGGGGATCAGCACCGTTCAGGATGCAGTTGATTATGTCAAAAAGAAAAAATCATAAAATCAACTCTATTCCAACCGGGGAGCCGGCCGATGAAGGCGGCTTTGCCGCTCCCCTGTGGTACCGGAGACGTGTGGTTATTACCGGGAAAGGAGCGTAATCGTGGAGCGAAGGGTTGTCGTCACAGGTGTCGGACTGGTTACACCACTGGGTACGGGTACCGGCAAAAGCTGGCAGAATATCTGTGCCGGAGTGAGCGGGATTGATCTGATCAGCCGGTTTGACACGAGTGATTACGGGGTGAAAATAGCCGGCGAGGTGCGCGATTTCTGCACAGATGATTATTTTGACAAAAAGACCGCAAAACATCTCGATCTCTTTGTTCAATATGGTCTGGCCGCCACAGAGATGGCGATAAAGGACAGTGGTTTTAAGGTGACAGCCGAAAACTGCGGGCGAATCGGGGTGATTACCGGTTGCGGCATGGGCGGTTTGCCGACGATCACCAAGTACCATCAGGTCCTTTTGGAGAAAGGGGCCAAAAGGATCACCCCATTCTTTATCCCGATGGTGATCCCCAATATGCCGTCCGGGCACATCTCCATGGCCCTCAATGCCAAAGGGCCAAACCTTACTCTGACCACGGCCTGTGCTGCCGGGACCCATGCGGTAGGTGAGGCCTATCGACATATTCGTTATGGGATGTGTGATGTGATGGTCAGTGGCGGAACCGAGGCGGTAATATGCGAAATGGGAATCGCCGGGTTCATGGCAATGAAGGCCCTTTCCACCAGAAACGATCAACCCCAGTCAGCTTCCCGCCCCTTCGACCAGGGACGGGATGGTTTTGTGATGGCTGAAGGGGCCGGTATCCTGATCCTTGAGGAGTACGGCCATGCCCTTGCCAGAGGGGCGAGAATATATGCGGAGATCTGTGGCTACGGGTTGAGCAGCGACGCCTACCATGTTGCCGCTCCGCCGGAAGATGGGGAAGGTGCTGCCCGGGCGATGCGGATGGCACTTGAAGATGGCGGCCTTGGCCTGGATGAAGTGGACTATATCAATGCCCATGGGACTTCGACCCCACTGAATGACAAGTGCGAGACCCAGGCGGTGAAGACAGTTTTCGGCCCGCATGCGGCCCGACTGGCGATCAGTTCGACAAAGTCGATGACCGGCCACCTGCTCGGTGCCGCCGGGGGGATTGAAGCGGTATTTAGCGCTCTTTCAGTGTATGAACAGATCGCCCCGCCAACCATTAACTTGGAGACGCCAAGCGAGGGTTGTGATCTTGATTATGTCCCTAATATAGCTAGAAAAATGCCGATCAGGGCAGCTCTTTCCAACTCGTTTGGCTTTGGCGGTACCAATGCGGTTCTCGCCACGCGCCATCTCCCCCGGTAACTCTCTTAGCAAGGAGACCGACTGTGACCATTGTCCTGGCTGCTGACCACGGTGGTTTTGAGCTCAAGGAAGTGATCAAGGAGCAGCTGCGCAAAGGCGGCTATCAGGTGAATGACGTCGGCTGTTCGTCAGGGGTTTCAGTCGATTATCCCGATTATGCGGCAATGGCGGTGGCCTGCATCGTCAGTGGTGAATGCGATCGGGGGATCCTGATCTGTGGTACCGGTATTGGGATGTCAATTGCCGCTAATCGTCACCCCAGTATCCGGGCGGCAAATTGCCACGATGAATATACCACGATCATGAGTCGAGAGCATAACGATGCGAACGTCCTCTGCCTTGGTGCACGGGTCATCGATCGCGAAACCGCGTTGAAACTGGTTATGATCTGGTTACGTACCGAATTTGCCGGAGGCAGGCACCTGCGCCGGGTCGGCAAATTGGCTGGGTCGGGCGATTAGGCCGGAACCGATTGATCAGATCCGGAAGGCCTTTGGCCACTCACCGAACAGAGAGCCGATTTTGCCGTTGCAGAATCGGCTCGATTTTTTTCCCGGAACGGATCGTTTTCCCCTTTTTTTCAACAGGGAGTTGGCAATGAAATGTCCCTATTGTGAACATCTCGATAACCGGGTCATTGATTCCCGGCTCAATAAAGACGCGACCATTACCAGACGAAGAAGGGAGTGTCTGGCCTGTGGGCAGCGCTTTACTACCTACGAGCGGCTCGAGGTGATGCTTCCGGTGCTGATAAAAAAGGATGGGCGGCGGGAGCCCTGGGACCGGCATAAGCTTATCGCCGGTCTTGAAAAGGCCTGTGAAAAACGTTCCGTCAGTCGTGACCGGATAGATGAGTTTGCCGATGCCATCGAGCATAAGCTTCAGGACTACGGAGCCAAGGAGATCCCGTCCCAGGCGGTGGGGGAGTGGGTGATGGAGGGTTTGCCGCATCTCGACGAAGTAGCCTATGTCCGTTTTGCTTCGGTCTATCGGCAGTTCAAGGATGTCAACGAATTTATGGATGAATTGAAGTCGCTTCTTGACTCACGAGGCAACCAACATGACTAGGGAGGTCGATGAGCGCTACATGCGCCTGGCCCTTGGCGAAGCCCGGAAAGGGCTTGGTCGAACATCGCCTAACCCCTGTGTCGGCGCAGTTATTGTCAAGGATGAGCAGGTGATTGGCCGCGGCTTCCACCGGCGGGCCGGAAGGCCTCATGCCGAAATAGAAGCATTCAGGAATGCCACGGCAGCGGTGGCTGGGGCCACCATGTATGTCACCCTTGAGCCGTGCAACCATACCGGGAAAACGCCGCCATGCAGCCAAGCTCTTGTCGCCGCCGGAATTTCCCGGGTAGTGATCGGGAGTACCGACCCCAATCCGCAGGTGAACGGCAGCGGTATCCGCTATCTTCAGGAACATGGCATCGAGGTGGTCAGCGGCGTACTCGAAGAGCAGTGTCGAGAATTGAACCAGCCCTTTATGAAACATATCACCACTGGACTCCCCTGGGTGATCATGAAGGCCGGAGTGAGTCTTGACGGACGATTAAATTACCGGCATGGTCGCGGCGGATGGATTACCGGGGATAAATCCCGGCGTGCTGCCCATCGTCTCCGTGACCGGGTTGACGCCATTCTGGTCGGACGAGGCACAGTTGCCAGTGACAACCCCTCGCTTACCACCAGATTGGCTCAGGCCCGTGGGCGTGACCCGATCAGGGTGATTGTCGACAGTTCACTCTCCGTGCCACTCAGTGCTGTTGTCTATAACCTGAGCTCTTCAGCGCCGACCTGGGTTTTTTGCCAGGTTGGTCTTCCCCCGCAAAAAATCAGTGCCTTTGAACGGCAGGGCATCCGGGTCTGGCAGGTTGAAAAGAGCGCTGACGGTCTTGATCTGGGTGAGATCGTAAAGATTCTTGGCGGGGAAGGGGTCTGTTCCCTGCTGGTCGAAGGGGGAAGTGCGATCCATGGCTCTTTTCTGCGGAGGAGATTGGTTGATTACGCCCATCTCTTTTATGCGCCGCTTTTTGCCGGAGATGGTGGCGAGGCACTGGTGGGTGGCTACCAGGTCGAAAAGGCCAACCTTGCCCCCCGCCTCAGTAAAGTTGTCCGTAAGGTGTTTGGTGAAGATGTGCTGGTGTCGGGAAAGGTGGTCTATCCAGTTGTTTCGGGAGAGGCTGCCTGAGAAGGATCAGCGTTCTTTGAGGTAGGCGGCACATGCGGCAAAATTTTCAAAGGTGATCGACAGAGTCACTTCATCTTTTTCAAAAGAAGGACTGTGTGCCAGAGTGTGCCCGGGCGGGAGGTGCAGGGCAGTGGTATGGCGAACGAACTCCTTCTCCGCACTGCTCAACAACGGGCTGTATTCCCTCTGGAGAAAATCGCCAAGGTGCTGAATTTTTTGTGCTATGTTGAGGACTAAGCTGTGGCGGATGGCCTTGATCTGCTCATGGTCAAGGTAGGCGGCAATCGATTCACCCCGGCGGCCGGCAATATCACGGATCAGGGTGAAAAAACGCCGCTGCTTGCCATCACCCATGGCGAGATCCCGAAACAGCGCAAGCAGGGCAAGCCGGTCGGAGTCGCTCTTCAGGCGGAGAAACTCCTCCACCATCTTCTGCTGGAGAAAGCCTTCGTCGATCGCCTGGATAAGCAGGGGAGCCAGGCGAAGTATCTGGCGAGCTTGAAGCAGAGTGGCCGGACGTTGGTTCAGGCAGAGCCTGCCGAGATAGTTGTCGATGATCTCGGAGTCGCTGACCACCCGGCCGGCGAGAGCTAAAAAAGTTGCTTTCTCCGCCAGCGACATGCCTCCGCTACTGAGCTGATCGGTGAGGACGATTTCCAGCAGGTGCCGAGGTGCGGTTGCTCCGGGAACCACGAGGCAGAGAATCTCCTCCTCCTGGGCGATTCTTCGGGCGTAATACATTCGCCGATGACCAGTGAGGAGAGTGTACATTCCCTCGCCTTGAGGAACAACAATTGGCGGGTGGAGTATCCCGGTTCCGGCAAAGGCGTGCTGGGTTTTTTCTGGCAGGCGAGCGAGATTCCAGGGGTGAAGGCACCACTCTGTTGAGCTGCTGATTGCCGAAAGGGGTAAAGTCTGGCAGGTTAGAGGCATCGTGTTGCAATACACTTACACTTGATCGGGACAGGGCGGAGGGGAGAATCTTTTACCAGGTGAAGGCTGTACCCCACACCTGCCAAGACCCGTAGGTACGGCTCTTGGCTTTATG
>JAZBOD010000249.1:0-5519 GCA_036350955.1 Desulforhopalus sp.
GTCCCAACCCATACACCAACAACCTGATCCATCTCGGCAACAAGGGATTCAATCTTGCGACCCTTACCGCCGATGGCAAACGGGTCCCTCCGGCCTTTGTGATCACCACGGAAATATTCCGTTGCCGGGATATTGTCTTTGATTATCCGAAAACCCGTGAGGAGTTCATGGCCCGGGTCCGTAAAGCCCTGACCGAGATTGAAGAGATGACCGGGCTGACTTTTGGTTCACCGGAGTCGCCCCTTCTCCTTTCGGTGCGCAGCGGTGGGGCGATCTCCATGCCCGGAATGATGGCCACTGTGCATAATGTCGGGTTTAATGAGGAACTCATCGGCGAGTTTATCGCCAATCATGGCAACGCCTATCTGGCCTGGGACAATTATCGCCGATTCCTCCAGTCCTGGGCAATGATCTCCGGGGTCGGTCGGGAGGATTTTCAGTTGCTGATGAACCAGGCAAAATCCCGCCACAACGTCACCCTGAAACGCCACTTTTCTCCGGAACAGATGCGGGAGCTGGCGCTCTCCTACCAGCGGCTGATCCGTCAACGCGGTCTGGGCATTCCTGATGATCCGTGGCTCCAGCTGGTCAACGCGATTGAGCTGGTGCTAGACTCCTGGGACACCCACAAGGCTGTCGAATACCGTAAAATTATGGATGTTTCCGATGCCTGGGGGACTGCGGTGATTGTCCAGGCCATGGTTTTTGGTAATAAAAGCGTCAGTTCAGGAGCTGGGGTGACCTTTACCGCCCATCCCTATCGCAAGGTGCAGCGGGTGGCCTTGTGGGGTGACTACGCCTTTGGTGATCAGGGTGAGGATATCGTTTCCGGCCTGGTCTCCAGTTGCGCCATATCGGTGGAGCAGGCAGAGATCGATGGCCGGTCTGAGGAAGACTCCTTGGAGCGGCGGTTTCCGGAGATTTACCACAAATTGTTGGCAATCTCCCGAGAACTGGTATACGAGAAGCGGTGGAACCCTCAGGAGATCGAGTTCACCTTCGAGGGGCCGGAGCCAGACAAGCTCTATATCCTCCAGACCAGGGATATGATTACCATTAAGAAAAAAGAACACCTCAATGTTTTTGTTGAAAGTCCGCAACTGGCGGCGGCACATCTTGGCAAAGGGGTTGGGGTTTCCGGTTCTGCCCTTTCCGGAAGAGCAGTTTTTACCGAAGAGAATATCCGTCTGCTACGCCGTAGCGATCCCCATACCCCGCTGATTCTCATCCGGCAGGATACCGTGCCGGAAGACATTAAAGTGGTCAGCCAGGCTGACGGCCTGCTTACCGCCCGGGGTGGACAGACATCCCACGCGTCGGTGGTGGCAGTCCGCCTTGAAAAAACCTGTGTCGTGGGATGTCGCAGTTTGAAGGTCTATGAAGCGGACAACTATTGTGAAATTGCTGGGGTGCGGATCGCCTTCGGTGATCCGCTAAGTATCGACGGGAGAAATGGTCAGGTTCTCAATGGTGCCCACCCGATTATCGAGGAGTACCATATTCTGCCCATTTAGAAATTCACCTTTGGCTTTAACAGAGGGGATGTGGTGAGGGTCCTGATCCCCTCTGTCTTGGGGAGGGACTGGGGCCTTATTGGGGAAACGGATCTAAGAAAAATGCCGCGTGGCGCAGAGCATTGAGCGCCTCGGTGGTTACTGTCGCCCGGTGCCACGCACCGTGGTGGAGAGCAGGGCAAACCCTGCAGGACGATACAAAGGTGGAAAAACATGTCTGGAAAAGGATACAGAAAAGGCCCGAAGCTTTTTTCCCTGGCGCGTAAAAAAGCCCTCATGCTTGGGGTGCCGCAGGAAAAAGGGGTGAAGCTTGCGGAGTTGATTTCACGGATTCAACTCAAGGAGGGTAATCTTCCCTGTTTTCAACAACGGGATACCTGTGCACAGCTCAGCTGTTGCTGGCAGGCCTCGTGCAATGCGAAAATGATGGCGAGCGGAGAAGGGTGTCAGTGACGGGTTTCCGGGACGCCAAGTTTTTTCAGGATCAGCCCCAAAGGGCAGAAGCCGGAAAATCCGAACTGAAAGAGGTTGAGACCGACAAAGGCGGTGAAAAACAGCCAGTATACGCTGTGGAATAATGGGCTTGCCTCAACTCCGAGCGCAAGGCTGAGCAGGATGAAAGAACCAGCGGTGACATGAATCCAGTCGCTGACAACCATAGTAAGTAACCCTCATGATGATAAAAACTGACCCCGAGAATCATGCTCTGTTTAAAATTCCGGGCAGAACAGCGTACGCATTTTCTGAATCAGTTCGAGAATTCGCTTGTCGGTGATTTTATTGTAGATAAAGTTTGCATCCTTGCGGAAATCAATAATTCCCTGGCCACGGAGGATATTCAGATGCTGGGAGACGTTGGCATTGGTGGTTTGCACCTGATCCCGTATTTCTCCAACGGACAGTTCCTGGTCCTGAAGCAGACAGAGAATTTTCAACCGAATCGGATGTGACATCGATTTGAGGAGTTTTGACATCGCTTCTATCTGTTCGTCGTGCATTACTCCCTCCCGGAAAGTATTTCAATTTTTACTTTAATACACGGATGGCCTGGCTGTAAAGAGGTTTTCGGCCTGCTTCACAATTTTGCTGAGGGAGCAATTTTGCCGAGGCAACGGGAAAAAACCGGGTTCACCTTACCGCCGAGGATAAGCCAAGTGCAAGAGATATTTTCCTATGAAAATTATCGGTAAGGGCGAATTGTGCTCCAGCTGTTCTGGTTTTTGGGAGCATCCTCCTGCCAGGACATGGATTTTTGTATGAAAAGAGCCTTGCCCAGACTGCCTGGCCTTGCGTTCGGCTGCGGCGCTTCAACCAGCAGCGTATTGTAGGGTGCGCTGCGCACCGACTCAGGTTATCCCCTGCTGGGCCATCCGTTGCCTATTTCGGCAGAAACACTTCTCTTTGCCGGCCAACACCTGGGGCCGATCCGGGTAAATATTTGTTGCGTTGCCTGCCAAGGCTGGGTAGGCTTGAGTTTCTTTTTTCCCAGGGGAGTCTTTGAGGCTGAAACAGCCCAGGCGTTCTTCAGCGGTAACTGCTCTCTCTGGGCATCTCATGCCTGAACGGCTCAACCCGGCTCAGAGCGAGGCCAGCGACGGGCATGCCGTTTCCTGTGGGAGAACGCGATGGACCCTAATGCAGGCGCCAGGAGGGATTTCGAACAGTTCTGGGCTCAACGGGCTGATGAACTGCTGCAATGGTCGAGGCCCTGGAAAGAGGTCTGTTCCGGGGATTTTCGCAGCGGCTCTGTTGCGTGGTTTCGCGGAGGGCAACTCAACGCCTCGGTCAACTGTCTTGACCGCCATCTCTCTGGTGGGCGCCGCAACAAGGCCGCTCTTATCTGGCAGGGCGAAAATGACCGGGAAGTGCGGGCCTACACCTACCAGATGCTTTTCTCTGAAGTGTGCCGATTTGCCAATGTCCTGAAAAAAAAGGGTGTCAAAAAGGGGGACTGTGTCGGAATCTATCTGCCGATGGTCCCGGAACTGGTTGTCGCGGTTCTCGCCTGCGCCAGGATTGGCGCGGTTCATGTCGTGGTCTTTTCTGGCTTTTCCTCAGTCAGCCTCAGGGACCGTCTTGATCAATGTCAGGCAAAGATCCTCATAACCACTGACTTTGCCACCAGGGCCGGTCGGATCATTCCGCTCAAGCCCAATGCCGATGAAGCGATGGATGATTGCGCCGCGATTGAAAAGTGCATCGTTGTCCGTCGCCAGGACCGCGATATCAATATGGAGTTGGGGCGAGATTCCTGGTACCATCTTGAACTGGCAGCCGCTGATATTTCCGCTTGCTGTCCGGCGGAGACCCTGGACGCCACCGACCCCCTGTTTGTCCTCTATACCGCGGGGGTGACCGGCCCGCCTAAGCCGGTTACCCACGGAATCGGCGGCTATCTGGTCCACGCCCTGTACAGTTGTCGGGAGGTCTTTGCCCCAGGGGACGATGATATCTTCTGGTGCACTGCCGATATCGGCTGGATAACCGGCCACTCCTACTCGATCTATGGCCCACTAGGGCTGGGAGGTACGGTCCTTCAGGTTGAAGGAGTACCGCTCTATCCTGAGCCATCGCGGTTCTGGCAGATTATCGAAAAATTCAGGGTCTCGATTCTCTATACTGCACCGACGGTTATTCGGGTGCTGATGCGTTATGGCGAGGGAGGAGGTCCGGCGGCTGACCTTTCCTCTCTCCGGTTGCTGGCATCGGTCGGGGAAACGGTAAACCCGGGGGCCTGGGAGTGGTTCAAAAAACTTGGCGCCGGCGAGGAGGTGTCGCTGGTCGATACCTGGTGTCAAACCGAGACTGGAGGAATTTTACTTGCTCCCCGGGCAGGCTGTGCACGTGAAAAACCCGGTTCGGTAGCCAAACCGTTGCCGGGGATCGATATTGCGGTGCTTGACTCGACGGGGGGGGAAGCCGACCCCGATGCTCCCGGTCACCTGGTGGTCAGGAGCCCCTGGCCGGGGATGCCCCTCAGTTTTGCTCGGTCCGGTGCCACCAGACCGGGAGATGGAATCTATTCGGCGGCGGGTTACGATACCGGAGATATCGTCCGCCGGGATGGGGACGGTGACCTGTGGATTATGGGTCGGCTGGCCGATATCATCCAGGTTGGCGGGCATCGCTTGGGGACGGCGGAAATTGAGGCGGCGTTACTGGCCCATCCCAGTGTCGCTGAAGCCGCGGTGGTTGGTATTCCCGATGATGAAAAAGGGGAGGCAGTATATGCCTACGTGACTCCTCAGCGCAATGTCGCTCCCACCTGGCGGCTACTGGAAGATCTGCGCCAGCACCTTGCCCGGGCTATCGGCCCGCTTGCCTCTCCGGAGATCATTCAGTTCGCCGCCGCCCTGCCAAAAACCAGGAGTGGCAAGATTATTCGTCATCTTTTGAAAAAAATCGCCGCCGGTGACATGGATGCCATAGGTGACCTCTCAGCCCTCGCCGACCCTTCGGTGGTGACGGAACTGATTGAAGGGAAAAAAACGGCCTCCTCTAAGGCGGGCTGACGCCTCAACCCAAGGGCGATGACCCCCTCCCACGGCAGAGGGGATAAGGACCTTCACGAAATTCATTCTTAATACGAGCCTTCTGCAAAATGGAGATTTTCGTTCAAAATCAAGGCATGCGAAAAATTTTACCACAGGCATAGTGGATATTCCGAGGATAAAATTTTGAGCATAACGCCGAGTTTGGGCGAAAAGATTGTTTTGCAAAAGGCTCAATACGCAATACATGAATTTCTCAGGTGCTGAAGTACTGCACTCCGGTGACGGACGAATTCTTCAGAATCTTACCCCGGGAAGAGATTATGATGCGGATAAACTTGAATCTCGGCAAGGAAAGAGGTCTATTGGCCGGTAACATTTTCTGTGGGCTCTATCGCGAGAAGGAGGGGGATGGAAAACAACCTGTTGACCCCGGAAAGGCTGGTACTGCAGATCATTGATGTCCAGCAGGGGCTGGCGGTGCGGATTGACGACCGGGCGAGAGTTGTCGCAC
>JAZBOD010000250.1:0-9620 GCA_036350955.1 Desulforhopalus sp.
AGGAGATTTCATCATGGCCATTCGTGAACAAGTCTACGGGTATTTCATTCCCAGTGTCACCCTGATCGGTATCGGCGCCGCCAAACAGATTCCGGAAAAGATCAAGGCCCTTGGCGGCTCAAAACCGCTGATCGTCACCGACAAGGGGATTACCGCTGCCGGGATAACCAAAGAGATCACTGATCTGCTCGATGCGGCAAAAATGAAATATGTAGTGTTTGACGACACCATTCCCAATCCGACCGACACCAATGTCCATGACGGGGTCAAGGTTTACCAGAAGAATAAATGCGACAGTCTGATCACCCTCGGTGGCGGCTCCTCCCACGACTGTGGCAAAGGTGTTGGCCTGGTGATTGCCAATGGCGGGAAGATTCAGGATTTCGAAGGGGTCGACAAGTCATCTAACCCGATGCCGCCCTATGTTGCCGTCAATACCACCGCCGGCACCGCCTCGGAGATGACCCGTTTCTGTATTATCACCGATACCAGCCGCAAAGTAAAAATGGCCATTGTCGACTGGCGGGTTACCCCGGGGATTGCACTGGACGACCCGCTGCTGATGATGGGCATGCCGCCGGCTCTGACCGCAGCGACCGGGATGGATGCCCTGACCCATGCGGTGGAGGCCTATGTCTCGACCATTGCCACCCCGATGACCGATTCGGCGGCGGAAAAAGCGATCGAGCTGATTGCCACCCATCTCCGTCCGGCGGTGGCCAACGGCCAGGATATCGTTGCCCGGGAGGGGATGTGCTTCGCCCAGTACCTGGCGGGAATGGCCTTCAACAACGCCAGTCTCGGCCACGTCCACGCGATGGCCCACCAACTCGGTGGATTTTATGATCTCCCCCACGGCGAGTGCAATGCCATCCTCCTGCCCCATGTCAGCCGGTTTAACCTGATCGCCAAGATGGACCGGTTTGTCAAGATCGCCCAGCTGATGGGGGAAAACACCACCGGCCTCTCCCCCCGGGATGCCGCGGAACTGGCCCTGAAGGCTATCCAGAAGCTTTCCACCGATATCGGCATTCCCGCCGGTCTGATTGAACTCGGCAAGCGTTACGGCAAGAATGTCCAAGCCGAAGATATCGATACGATGACCGGCAATGCCCAAAAGGATGCCTGCGGTCTTACTAATCCCCGTTGTCCAACGGACAAAGACGTTGTCGCGATCTACAAGGCCGCCCTCTAGCATGGTATGGCTCGGCCTTCCGGCCGCTCCGGTCGACCGGTGAGGCCGGAGCATCTGGACTTGAGGGAAAACCAGGCAGGATGAGCAAAGATTTGGCCTGTCGGAGTGCATATTCTCAGCGGGGCACCGGCTGCTGCCCCGTAAAACTGTCGCCCGCAATCAGGGTAGGTGACGATGTAAAGAGGGAGAACCATGGCTGACAAAATTTTTCGGGTGAACATGTCTGATTTACGGACCAGTATCGAAGAGGTCCCTGCTGGCTGGCTCGGGTTAGGCGGTCGTGGACTGACCTCGGCGGTGGTCGCTGCCGAGGTCGAACCGACCTGCCATCCGCTCGGTGCCGGCAACAAGCTGGTGATTGCTCCGGGGCTGCTTTCTGGCACTCCGGCCGCCAACTCCGGCCGCCTCTCCTGTGGAGCAAAAAGCCCCCTGACCGGGACGATCAAAGAGGCCAATGCCGGGGGCACCTCTGCACAGATGCTCGCCAAACTGGGAATCAAGGCTTTGATTATCGAAGGCCTGCCGGGAGAGGACAAGTGGTACGGCCTGCAGGTGAGTGCCACAGGGGTGACTATCAGTGAAGAGACCGAGTTGATCGGCAAAGGCAATTATCAGGTGATTGAGCAGTTGAACAGTCGGCTCGGGGATGGGATCGGGGTGATTACCATCGGTCCGGCTGGCGAGATGAAGATGGCCGCCGCCAATATTTCGGTGAAGGATCCGGGATCGCATATCCGTTCCTGCGGCCGGGGTGGACTCGGTGCGGTGCTTGGGGCAAAAAGAGTCAAGTTTATTGCGGTAGAGGCCACTTCCACCAAGGTGGAGATCGCCCGGCCCGAGGAATTTCAGGTGGCCAGTCGAGCCTTTGCCAAGGCGCTGCTTGACAATCCGATCAGCCAGGCACTCGGTCAGTACGGCACCAATGTGCTGGTGAATATCATTAATGAGGCAGGAGGGCTGCCGACCCGCAACTTTACTTCCGGCCAGTTTGCCGGGCATGAGAAGATTTCCGGCGAGACGATGTACGACACCATCGTCGAACGGGGCGGCAAACCAAAACACAACTGCCATCCCGGCTGTGTCATCAACTGCTCGCAGATTTACCCGGGTGCTGATAAAAAGTATCTCACCTCCGGTTTTGAGTACGAATCAATCTGGGCGATGGGGGCCGACTGCTGTGTCGACAACCTCGACCATATCGCCGAGGCCGACCGCCTGATGGATGACCTGGGCCTTGATACCATTGAAACCTCGGTCGCTTTTGGGGTGGCCATGGAAGGGGGACTTCTCCCCTTTGGTGACGGTGCCGGGATCTGCCGGATTCTCCGTGAGGAGATCGCAACCGGCAGTGGCATTGGCCGGATCATCGGCAATGGTGCGGCCAGTGTCGGCCAGGCATTTGGGGTGACCCGGGTGCCGGTGGTCAAGAACCAGGCGATTCCCGCCTACGATCCCCGGGCGATCAAAGGGATCGGCATCACCTACGCCACCTCTACCCAGGGGGCCGACCACACCATGGGCTACACCATCGCCACCAATATTCTCGGGGTCGGCGGTAAACTGGATCCACTCAGCAATGAAGGTCAGGTGGAACTTTCCCGTAATCTGCAGATTGCCACCGCAGCGATTGACTCCACCGGGATGTGCCTGTTTATCGCCTTTGCCGCCCTGGACGATGCCAACTGCCTGCCGGCGCTGATCGATATGATCAATGCCCGTTACGGTATCGCCCTCCAGGCCGTAGATGTCACCAACCTCGGCAAGACCATCCTCAAAACCGAAAGAGCGTTCAATCAAGCTGCCGGTTTTACCAGTATCGACGACCGTCTGCCGGAATTCTTCAAAACCGAGCCCCTTGCCCCACACAATGTGGTGTGGGATGTCCAAGATGCCGCTATCGATGCTTTCTGGAATTTCTGATCATCGATTGTCTTCTTGAAAAGAGCCACACTGAGCTGCTCACCATCGCTACCAGGGGAAGCGATGGTGAGCACGCTTGTCGATATTCCCCCTCCGGAAAAAACCCGTTTTCCTCTAGCCTTGCCGGCTGGTCAGCTGGGGGGGAAGACGGTTGGCAGAGCGTTTCTGGCTGCGGTGGTCGCCGAGGATATGGTTTTTCGGCTCAGGTTTCTTGCAGCGCCGCCTGGAGTGTGGTGGCAAGGTTGTGCAGGGTAAACGGCTTTTGCAGGAAATAAAAACCCTGGTCCAACACCCCATGGTGGGCGATGACATTGGCGGTATAGCCAGACATGAACACCGTCTTGAGTCGTGGATGGTGGCGGATCATCAGGCTGGCCAGATCGCGGCCGTTCATCTCCGGCATGATGACGTCGGTGAGGAGCAGCTCGATGGTTTCCTGGTGTCCGGCCGCCAATTCCAGCGCTTCTTTCGGGGTTGATGCGGCCAGCACCCTGTAGTTCAGCCGTTCGAGCATCTTTTTCCCCAGTTCCAAAATAACCCTCTCGTCCTCGACGATGAAAACAATTTGTCCCAGGCCGTATGGCATCTGTTCGGTCTTGAGGGTTTCCAGCGGCAGCACCTCACCTTCGTGCCGCGGCAGATAGATCCGAAAGGTCGTGCCTCTTCCCGGTTCACTGTCGACGGTGATAAAACCGTTATTCTGTTTGACGATACCGTAGACCATGGCCAGGCCCAGTCCGGTCCCTTTATCAACATCCTTGGTGGTGAAAAACGGCTCAAACAGATTTTCCAGGGTCTGTTGATCCATGCCGCTGCCGTTATCGCTGAGGGCCAGAAGGACAAAATCGCCGGGGCGAAACTGGTGATGGCCAAGGCAGTCGGTCTCATCGAGATGGATGGTCCGGGTCTCAAGGGTAATTTTGCCTGGGCCGGTGATCGCATCTCTGGCATTGACACAGAGGTTGGCGAGGATCTGATCTATCTGTACTGGATCCAGTTTCACCGGCCAGAGGTCCGCTTCGGGCATCCAGGTCAGGTCGATATCTTCACCGATCAGCCGACGGAGCATGGTGAGCATTCCCTCGACCGTCTCATTGAGAGAGAGCAGCCGCGGGGCGATGGTCTGCTTGCGGGCAAATGCCAGCAGTTGTCGGGTAATGTCGGCGGAGCGCCGCGCGGCTTTGTCGATGGCGGTGAGATAGTCATGGAAAAGGGTGCCGGCCGTGGTATGGGTCAGAGCAAGCTCGCTATATCCAAGGATGACGCTGAGCATATTGTTGAAATCGTGGGCAACACCGCCAGCGAGTCGTCCCACCGATTCCAGTTTCTGAGCCTGGCGGAGCTGTTCCTCGAGTTTGACTCGTTCGGTGATATCGTGGATCGTGCCGATGACCGTATTGTTTGCTCGATCATATTGAGCGACCGTATGGATATGGCGCAGGGCCCGGTCAACAGGGCGGCAAATCTGAAATTCGATGTCGTAGGGGATTCCCTGGTTGACAAGATTGTCCAGAGCCGCGTCAAGCTGTGCCCGGTAAGGCGGCAGCGGGATGGCCTGGATGGTTTCAAGGGTCAGCTCTGTTTTGTCCAGGCCGTAAATCCTTCGGGCCTCTGCAGAGCCACTGACGGTTCCGCTGTCGAGGTCAATCCGCCAGGAGCCGACATGGGCGATGGCCTGGGCTTCAAGGAGGTTTTTTTCGTTTTCCTGCAGGATTTTCGCCGCTTGCCGTTCCGCACTCTGGTCACGAAATACCACTACCACCCCGGTGAGCTCACCCTGTTCATTTCGGATCGGCGCGCCGGAGTCGGCAATCGGGCGTTGCAGGCCATCTCGGCCAATAAGCAGAGTGTGGTTGGCAAGGCCGACGATAGTCCCTTGGCGCAGGACCATTGCCACCGGATCTTCTCCCTTCTCGCCGGTCTGTTCATTGATGATGTGAAACACCTCCGCCATCGGTTTGCCGACTGCTTCAGCAGCACGCCAGCCGGTGAGCTCCTCGGCGACGGGGTTTATCAACTCGATGTGTCCCTCTCTGTCGGTGGCGATGACTGCGTCACCGATTGCCTGCAGGGTGATCCTGTGCCGTTCCCTGCTGGCCCGGAGCGAGAGGGTGACCTGTTCTATTCGGCTGGTGAAACGTTTGAGGAGGAAAAAGAGCAGCAGTGCGGTAAAGACGACAAAGAACCAGCCCTTGGCTGTGGAGAGAAAGAGCAGTTGATCCGGAGTCCGGGCAATGAGGATGATGACCCGGTCGGAAAAAAATATCCACAGGCCGGCAATGGCCAAATAGAACAGGCTGATACCTGCAGCAAAGGGCATACCCAGGAAGCGGGGGAGAGCATCTTTGGCATTTTTGCCCATTGTTTTACTCCTTTTCCGGAATAAACCCCTTGCTCCATCAGAGGTGGTGATCGCTTTTGGCTTGGGCTGGCTGCCAGTACCTGGTGCCCCCTCCAGCCAGGCCCGACTTTTTTCGGCAAACCTTGAAACTCCGTTATCCTACCATAAACGAGAACACGGTTTCATCTCCCTGATGGAAAAGAGGTGATTTTTCTGGCGGTATCGTGCTTTCCGTTTATGGTTATTTCACCTCAAACTGTCCCTGACAGTCTGGTCTGGTTTCCAGCCAGGTATCGGGGGAAAGAGAAAGATGATCAGGATGGAGAGGCCATGCAGATTCCCGAACTCAAGGAGTTACACCGTATGTGTGTCACCAGCTCCGCGGAGCAGCTGCGGGCACTGCTCAACAGCCAGCTTGAGCTGTTTGGTGAGGTGCGTTGTCGGGAGATCGCTGCTGCTCTCCTGGTTGAATGGAGCAAACCGGTGCACGCGCTACCCACCAGTCTTACTGGCTATATGCGCCTGGTAAACGACGGCTTTGCCTTTTTCCTTGGCCGGATCTCGGTGGACCGGTTGTTTGATGCGGTTTTTGACCAGGCCAAGATGGCCATCGACAGCGCCCCATCCGAGAGGTTGATGCGGCTGGCCCTCCACTTTCCCACTCTGCACAAGCTCGGCCAGATTGTCGCCAGACGTCAGGACCTTGAGCCAATCGCCAAGAGTTGGCTGGTTGGGCTGGAGCATGGCCGATTTACCGCCGATCTGGCTGCGGTTACCAGTTCGATTGAAAAGGGGCTGGAGCTGCTGGCTGGCAAGCCGCAGGTCAGCCTGGCCCAATCGATTCTTGCCGAGGCAAGTGTCGCCGCAGTAGTGCCGTTTACCTGGAATCCCGACGATGCTCCGGAGTTTTCCGGAGTTTTCAAGGTGCTCAAACCCGGCATCAAAAAAATCCTCGATGAGGAATTGCGGATTATTGGTGAAGCCGCTGACTATTTCGAGTCCTGTCGGCAGCTCTATGGTCTTCAAGGGCTTAAGATTGCCAGTCTCTTTAACGAAGTCCGCGACGACCTGCTTCGCGAGATCGACCTGACTGCCGAACAGGCCAACCTGAGGCAGGCAGCCAGGCAGTTCGAAGCGGTCAACTGGGTCAGGGTGCCCCGGCTGACCCCACTCTGTTCGCCGAACATTACCGGGATGGAACGGATCACCGCGGAGTGTATCGGCAATCTTCGCCTGCCGCAGTTGCAGCTTGAAGAGCTGGCAAGAAAAACCTTTGCCGCACTGATCTGCATCCCGCTCTTTGCCATTGAAGATGATGTCCTTTTTCACGGTGATCCCCATGCCGGCAATATTTTCGTTGAGATGCTCGGGGGCAGAGAACCGGGACTGGTGCTCCTGGATTGGACCCTGGCCGGCCGCTTGCCCCGATCGACCAGGGGGCGGATTGTCGACCTGATGCGGGGAGTTATTCTCGGCGATGCTCGGCTGATCAGCAGGGCGGTCAGTGCACTGACCGCCGGTACCGTGGCACCGAGTTCGGCGGATATGCTGTTCGGGCTGCTCTCGGGAATCCTGCCGACCCTTGATCAACAGCATGACCCCCTGAGCCGGGCCTTTCGCCTGCTCGAACAGCTGGCCTTGAACGGAGTACTTTTCCCCGGAGAGCTGATTCTGTTTCGCAAGGCTTTCTTCACTCTCGAGGGGGTACTCAACCATCTCGTTCCCGGCTTTTCCCCCGGCCGGGCGATGGAACAGTACCTCAGGACCCTGCTCAAACGGGAGATGTCCAGGCGGGTGGCTGCCCTGATGTTCGGCAGACCGGACCAGAGTTTCGATTACCCAAGCCTGCTCTCCAGTCAGGCGGTGAGTCAATTGACCCTCTACCGGTTGCTCAACGACTGGCAGAACCTCGCCGATAAGGCTAGTGCGCTAGTGACTGCGCAGTACCAGCTTTCCCTGACCTGGTGGGAGGCAATGTGGGGTCTGGGCAGGAAGAAGTAGCCCTCTTGCCGTATCTCCGGCAAACTGCTTTGCCACATGGCATAAGACCGCAAAGGTTAACGATTCGCTCCTTGACAAGCCTGAGCTGATATTTACCTTGCCAGCAGAAGGTGCGTGACGTTAACCGATAATCCTCAGCTGACAGTTCAATCCATGGACCAATCGCCGTTTTCCCTTGACCGGGCACTGCACAAGATTCCTCGACCGGAGCCTCCTTCCCTGCGTCGGGTGATCGGCGGTCTGCTGCTCTTTGCCACCATCGGCGTTTCTTCCTGCCAGGCATTGGTCTCCTCTTTTTCCTCCGCCGATACGCCAGTCTTTTCCCGGACCATCGGCGGGGAGAGGTAACCTCCTGTGGCCGGAAACTCCTTTGCCAAAAAATGGGCCAGCTGGTCGGCCAGGGGCCTACTTCTCTGGCTGCTCCCTCTCCCGCTGGTTCCGGCTCTCTTCGTTGCCCTGCTGCGCGGCAACATCGGCAGGTTTATTGGGATTCTTGCGGCACTGGTGCTTCTCTGGCTTGGCGCGCAGTGGCTTCGCCGCGGCCTGCAGCAGGAAAGGGCGTATGTCGGGAGGACGATGGGCCGGGCGCCGCGGGTGCCGAAAAAGCTGTTGGGGACAGTGATGGTGACGCTCGGCACCCTGTCCTGCAGCTGGCTGGCCGTCGGTCAGTCGCCGCTTCTCGCCACTCTGGTGGCCGCCCTGGCCTTTCTCGGCTGTTATCTCTCCTATGGCCTTGATCCACGACGGGATAAAACTGTGGCCATTGCCGACGGCTTTGGTTACAGCAGCGAGGAGATCCTCGCCGCGGTGGAGGCGGCGGAAACGAAAATTAGCGCCATCGAGGAGGCCGCACGGCGATTCAACAACCGGGAACTGGTGGCGCGGCTGGAGCGGATTACCAGCCTGGCCCGACGGATTGTCGCCAATCTCGAGACTGATCCCCGAGATCTGCGCCGGACGAGAAAGTTCATCAACGTCTACCTCGACGGGGCGATGCGGGTGACCAGCAATTATGCCCAGACCATCGAAAAAACCGGCTCAGGCGAGCTGACCGGCAAGTACCGGGAACTTCTCCTGACCATTGAAGAGGTCTTCCAGCAGCAGCACGATGGTCTGTTACGCAATGATGTCAATGACCTTGATGTTCAGATGGAAGTGCTGATGAAGCAGCTTCGCCACGAAGGCATCCTGTAAGGAGAAAGAGATGCAGACAACAACGAAAGCGGCCGACCAGGCTACCCCAGCGATGGCCACCGCCGCTCGGGTCTTTGCTGAAGGCGGCAACGGCCTGCCGGTCCTGCGGGAGGAGATTCTGCCCTACGCCGAGGTGGCTGGGGAAGATAAGCAGGTTATTGACGGGCTGATGGAAAAGATCGACCTGAAAGACAGCAACTCGATCATCTTCTTTGGCAGCAGTGCCCAGCAGCAGGTCACCGAGGTGGCCGACCAGATGCTCGATGGGGTGCGCAACAAAGATTTGGGCGGGCCCGGCAATATCCTTGGCGAGATGGTCGCCACCCTGCGGGGCTTTGATTTTGAGGCCCTTGACCCGGGGAAAAAACCGTCCTTTTTTGCCCGGTTGTTCGGCCGTGCCAAGCCTCTGGTGAAGATTCTTCAGCGTTATGAAGAGGTCCGCAAGCAGGTTGATGCAATAACCGACAAACTTGAGACCCACAAGACGACGCTGCTCACCGATATCACCACCCTTGACCGGCTCTACGCGGTGACCCTTGACTATTTCCACCAGCTGGAGATGTATATCACCGCCGGCGAGGAGAAGCTGCGTCAGCTCGATATGACGGTGATCCCGGAACTCGCTGCCAAAGTGGATGCGGCAGGAGGGGTGCTGGAGGCCCAGGAACTCCGCGACCTGCGGGCCAGCCGCGACGACCTTGACCGGCGGGTGCACGATCTGCGGCTCACCCGGCAGGTGGCGATGCAGAGCCTGCCGTCGATCCGTCTGGTTCAGGAAAACGACAAGGGACTGGTCAACAAGATCAATTCCACCCTGGTCAATACTGTGCCGCTATGGCGCCAGCAGCTGGCCACCGCGGTGGCGATCTTCCGCTCCGGAGATGCGGCGAAAACCATCAGGGCGGCGACCGACCTGACCAACGAACTGCTGGAAAACAACGCCGAAAATCTTAAAGAGGCCAATGCCGA
>JAZBOD010000251.1:0-4974 GCA_036350955.1 Desulforhopalus sp.
AGCAGTTTCGAGCCCTTGGCTGCCCAGTCCCGCGAAGAACCGGCACCATACTCCAGGCCGGCGAGGACGATCAGCGGAGTGTTTGCTGCCCGGTAGAACTCTGCCGCTTGATGGACAAAGCACTCCCGGCCCTCGGGGAAAATCCGGGTAAAGCTGCCCTCTTTCCCGCCCACCAGCAGGTTTTTCAGGCGGATGTTGCCAAAACTGCCGCGAACCATCACCTCATGGTTGCCTCGCCGGGAGCCGTAGGAGTTAAACGCCTCGACCGGCACCGCCAGAGACTGCAGGTACTCTCCGGCCGGATAGTGTGCCGGAATTGCTCCTGCCGGGGAGATATGGTCGGTGGTCACCATGTCGCCGAGAACCAGCAGAGCCCGGGCACTATTGATATCGCCGGGAATCTGCGGTTCCATTTGAAAATTCTCAAAATAGGGCGGGCGTTTGATGTAGGTTGAGTTGGCGTCCCAGGCGTAGGTGATGCTTGCCACCTCGGGCAGTTTGTGCCAATTTTCGTCTCCTACAAAAATCCGGCCGTATTCAACGGCAAAGAACTGGTCTTTGACATGCCGCTCGACCAGAGTGGCGATTTCCGAATCCTTCGGCCAGAGGTCGGCGAGAAAGACCGGTGAACCATTGGGGTCGATTCCCACCGGTTCCGTGGCAAAGTCGATATCGACCCGGCCGGCCAAGGCAAAGGCCACCACCAGCATCGGCGAGGCGAGATAGTTGGTTTTCACCCGCTGGTGGATCCGCGCCTCGAAATTGCGGTTGCCGGAGAGCACTGCGGCAACGCTCAGGTTGTGGTCGATGATCGCCTTTTCCACCTCGGCGGCAAGAGGCCCGGAGTTGCCGATGCAGGTGGTGCAGCCAAAGCCGGCCAGATGAAAGCCAAGGGCCTCCAGGTAAGGCATCAGCCCGGCATCATTGAGGTACTGGACAACTACCTTCGAACCGGGGGCAAAACTGGTCCGGACTGCGCCCGGTACCTGTACCCCCCTCTCCACCGCCCGTTTGGCGAGCAGGCCCGCACCGAGCATCAACGAAGGGTTTGAGGTGTTGGTGCAGGAGGTGATTGCCGCGATCACCACGCTGTCGTCGCCGAGGAGGGCCGGTTGGCCATTGAGGTCGATCTGGTGGAGGACCTTGCCTTCGGCGATTTCGGGTGGGCGGGCGGTTCGGGTTTTCAGCTCGGTGAGGGGAATGCGGTCCTGCGGCCGGGCCGGGCCGGAGACGCAGGGGACCACCGTCGCCAGGTCGATCTCGACGATGTCGGTATATTCCGGGGTCTCTGTACCGGTGTAGAACAGCGCGTTGGCCCGGGTATAGGCTTCGACCAGGGCAGCCTGTTCCCGGCGGTTGGTCATCTGCAGGTAGGCGATAGTTTTCTCGTCGACCGGGAAGAAACCCATGGTGGCACCGTACTCCGGGCTCATGTTGGCGATGGTCGCCCGTTCCGGAACGGTCAGGGCTTTCATCCCCGGGCCGAAGAACTCGACAAATTTTTCAACGACGCCATAGTTGCGCAGCACCTGGGTCACGGTGAGGACCAGATCGGTGGCCGTCACTCCGGGGGCCAGGCTGCCGGTCAGCCGAACCCCGATTACTTCCGGAATCGACATAAAGTAGGGCTGACCGAGCATCACCGCCTCTGCCTCAATGCCGCCGACTCCCCAGCCCATCACCCCGATGGCGTCGATCATGGTGGTGTGGGAGTCAAGGCCGACCAGAGTGTCGGGGAAAGCGGTGAGTTTTCCTTGCTGCTCGGTGGCGATCACCACTCGGCCGAGATATTCGAGGTTGACCTGATGGCAGATACCTGAGCGGGGCGGCACCACCTTGAAATCGTTAAAACTTTTCTGAGCCCATTTGAGGAAGGTGTAGCGTTCACCGTTGCGTTCGTACTCCCGGTCGACGTTGTAGCCGATTGCCTCAACGGTGCCAAAGTGATCAACCTGTACCGAATGGTCAATGACCAGTTCGGTGGGGACCAAAGGATTTACTTTGGCCGGGTCGCCGCCCAGTGCCGCCATGGCATCGCGCATTGCCGCCAGATCGACCACCGCCGGCACCCCGGTGAAGTCCTGCATCAGTACCCGGGCCGGGTGGTAGGGGATTTCCGGTGGGGTAGCGTAGCGCTTTTGCCAGGCGACGATGCTGGCCAGATCGCTCGGCCGGACAACCCGGTTGTCGAGGCGGCGCAGCAGGTTTTCCACCAGGATGCGGATGGAGAAGGGTAAACGATCGATCCGGCCGAGGCCCTCCTGCTCCAGACCCTTGATGTCGTAGAGAGTGTACTCCTTCCCGTTGACGGATATCTCCCGGGTGAAGCGTTTGGCGTCCATTGGTTCCTCCGTGGGCGATGGTATTTGCGGGCCGTCCGGTGCACGAGCGGCAGAGGGGGGCCGTGCCCATGCCTAGTAGCCCACAAGGCTATATCAGCTGCTGACCTGTTTACTGCCCAATCAATACAGTCTTATCACGGGATATGCAAGAGGCAGGTATCGGTGGAGTAAGGGCAAAATCTATGCCGGCGGCGAAAAAGGAGTGAGGCAGGAGGCGGGAGCCAGGCTGGCGACATTTTTCCTGATAAAATCTTCGTATTTTGGTATATCCTCAATAAACGAATACTCTCTGCAGAGAAAAGTGCCCGTTTTGTCCGGGCGGTTTTTGGGAAAGAGGATCAGGGTATGAAAACCACAGGCGTTCTGCCGACAATTCTTTTGCTGTTGAGTCTTATTACCGTACCCTTGGTCTGTCACGCCGGGGAGGGGCTTGCCGAACCTGACGGACCACCGGGTGAGCAAAGCGCCCAGATGGGAGCCGATCGGTCTGGATCATTGGCACCACTGCCCGTAGCACAACCGGAAAGCGACCGCCGAAGACCGCTGGTCAGGTGGCTGAGAATGCTCGACCGGAGTGATGGTTTCGAGGAGGGTGGCCAGCAGGGGGTTCTGGCCTTTGCACCCCATGTACCGGGTGACCTGGCCCGGGTTTTTCGTGGCAAGGAGGGTGAGGATCTCCCCGGTTTCTGGGGGGTATTGTGGCGTACCGGTCTCTCGCTTGCTCTGGCCCTTCTTCTCGTGGTCGCCCTCAGCCGGCTGGCGCGGGAAAGGATCAACCAGCTGCGGCGGCTCACCCCGCCGGACGGGCAACAGTTCGCCGTCGTGGGGGTGGCCCTGTTGCGCAGTATTCCTACCCTGGTTGGCGTGGTCCTGCTGCTGCTTGTTTCCATCGGTATCTTCCTGCTGATCGCGGGCAACACCACCAGTGAAGGGCGGATGCTTTTTCAGACCATCCTGGGCATCGTGCTCGCGGTAAAAATCTGCGGAATTGCCGGGGAGATTCTCTTTGCCCCCGAGGCGCCGGAGGTTCGCTTCTGGGAAATTGCCGAGGAGCTTGTCAAGCCACTGTTTCGGGTTTTTGTGGTATCGACCTCCCTGCTGCTCTCCGGCCTGCTGATCACCAATCTGGCCAGAGAACTCGGGGTCCTGCCGCAGACCCTCTCCTGGGTGAGCATGACCGTCGGCTCCCTGGTCCTGGCGGTCTATGCCTACCTGGTGGTGTTTTTACGACAACCACTGACCAATGCCCTTCTCGCCAATATCGACTCAGGCGAAGGTTCCTGGTTTCAGCAGCAACTGGCCAGAGCGTGGCATATTCCAGCACTCCTCTACCTGCTGGTGGTGTGGTTGGTCTGGCTGGGCCAGGAGATAACCGGCACTTTTTCCAGGAACGGGGCACTGATCATCAGCATGGTGATCATCCCCCTCTATTTTGCCTTGAGTTACTGGGGTAAGGTACTGATTACCCTGATCGTCGAGTCTCTCGGGCTTGCCGGTCCTCCTTCCAGCGGAGCGGCGCCAGGCGACGAGGACGATGTAAAGGCACTGGCGAAAAGAGACAGTATCATTGCCAGGATCTGCCTGATTTACCGTTTGGTTGTCGCTGGTGCGCTGCTTACCTGGGTTATCTCCCTGTGGGGGTATCATCTTCCCTATGCCGGCCATGCCGTCAAGGCGCTCTTTGAGACGCTGGTTACCCTGGCCTTGGCCCTGCTCTGCTGGCGCTTTGCCTCTGCCTATATCGAAAAGAAGATAAATGAACTAGCCTCTGAGGTTGAGTGCGTCGGCAAGGATGAGGATGACGATGAGTTCGGCGGGGCGGCGCAGCGGGGGAGGAGCCATACGCTGCTGCCGATGCTGCGCAAGTTTATCGGCACGGTTCTGGTGGTGATGGTCGCACTGATTGTTATCTCCTCCCTCGGGGTGAATATCGGCCCACTGCTTGCCGGGGCCGGGGTTGTTGGTCTTGCCGTCGGCTTTGGTGCTCAGAAACTGGTCTGCGACGTCCTCTCCGGCTTCTTTTTACTGCTTGATGATGCGTTCCGGGTCGGGGAATATATTCAGGCCGGATCAATCCGTGGTACCGTCGAGGCGATTACTCTGCGAAATGTTATGCTCCGCCACCATCTGGGGATGCTGCAGATCGTTCCTTACAGTGATCTCGGGGCGATTACCAACTATATGCGTGGCGGTATTGTCATGAAATTCCCTCTGGAATTTTCCTATGACACCGATATCGACAAGGTGCGCAAGATCATCAAACAGGTTGGCATCCAGATGCTGGAAGACCCGGAACTTCGCGATGGTTTCATCCAGCCGCTGAAGTCGCAGGGGGTCAATGAGATCACCAATTCGGTGATGGTGATCCGGGTGAAATTCACCGCCAAGCCCGGGAAACAGTTTCTCATCAAACGGGAGGCCTTCCGAAGGATCACCGAAGCTCTCAGCGCCCGGGGAATCCACTATGCCCACCGCAAGGTGATCGTTGACTTTCCTGAAGATGAACGGCGGGGGAATGTGGCTCCGGAGACCGAAAGGAGACTGTTGGAAGGGGCCGCGGCAGCCGTGATCACCGAGAACAGCACCGAGCAGGCAGCCAAAAAACCGGTGGATAAAATCGACGATTTTTCAG
>JAZBOD010000252.1:0-6547 GCA_036350955.1 Desulforhopalus sp.
GGTGAAGGGTATACCCTTTGCCGGTGGTGTCCTGAACCATGGCGTAATCCTGAGGGCCGGCCTTGAGAACGGCGACCAGGGTGAGCTGGCCGGGTTCAAAAAGCTGCATACCGGTCAGCGGCTCCTGCTTGTCGACAATTTCATTCATGTCAACGCTTGCTGCTGCGGCCTTCTCGGTGATAAAGGGCATAAACGGGTCACGGCGATTTTCAAGGACATACTCAAAGGCTGGGGTTTCAACGGCCTCGAGTGGATCAGCCGTTGCGTCTTCCGTCGCCATGGCAGGAACGGCGAGGAGAGTGTACAGGCCGACGAGGACCAGCAGCTGCCGGAGAGGGGAACCGCTTGCGGCCGCTTTGCGAAAAGGTGCAGGAGAGAGAGGAATACGGCTCATGGCATCATTTCTTGGGTTCTTTAGGGAGTTCAACGTTGGTAAAACGGTAGGTGACCAACTGACAGTCCGAGTTGAGGAGCATCTCTCCCCCCTCCTTTTTCGGGGCGGTCATTTTTACATTGGAGACGGTGACGATCCTCTCCAGTTTACTGACCTGATCGAAAAAGGCCCCCATGTTGTGGAAGGGACCACGAACATTGATGGAGATGGGAATTTCGGCGTAAAAATCTCTCGGGACCTCGGCGAGCGGCTTGAATGTGAGAAAATCGAGGCCGACACCGCGGCCGAGGGCAGAAATATCGGTCAGCAGTTTAGGAATCTCATTTTCTTTGGGGAGCAACGTCGCCATATCAAGAAAGCGGTTTTCCGCCTCGGTCAGTTCCGCTTCAAATTTGGCCAGATCGGCGGCCCGCGCCTTCACCTCCCTGAGTTGTCCCTCGATGGCGCTTTTTTTCCCGGTCAGTTGCTGGATTTTTTCTGATTTTGGCTGAAAAAAGGCAAAATAAAAGGCGACCACCGGCAGGAGAATGAGCAGCACCGTGATGCCCAATTTTGCCTTCGGCGCCAGGGGAATGAACCTTTGGTCCAGAAACTTGGTGAATGCTGGGTTGCTTGTTTTCATGCCGTCCGCGAAAAAGAGGTGTATGGGCCTAGTTGGTAGCGACGGTGGCCGCAGGATCCGTCGCCTGGGGCTGGCCTACCACGCAGTTCAGTTCAAAGCTCTTCAGATTTCGTCCCGACACCACCTTGAGGGAAGCCCCGGTCAACGTGACATCATGGACAAATGGTGACTCTTTCAGGTGATCCATGAATTGGGCGATAGTCTGGTTATCCAGGGCCACTCCGGAGAGGCGCAGGGCAGCGTCCTGCTGATGCAGCGATTCGAGCCACATCCGTTGGTTATCCAGTCTTCTAGCGACTTCATCGAGAACCCTTACGGTGAGCGAAGAGTCGGTTTTCAAAGCATTGATCACCTCGGTTTTCCTGGCCAGTTCCAAGGTATCCTTTTTCAGCTTGTCGATTTTGGTGAGAATCGGGGTGTAGGAGGCCTTTTCCGATTCAAGCGCAGCTATTTCCTGCTCAAGGCCTTTGATCTTGTTCCACTGGAGCATCCCGACACCGGCAAGCACGGCCAGGACTACAAGGAAAAGCAGGAACATGGCCAAGAGTTGCCTCGCTGCCCTGGACCTTTTTTTGAGTTGCCTGATCGGCAGGAGATTGATCTTGAGCATGGTGGACCCTTACAGATTTTTATATGGCAGAAGGTCGAAGGGCTATGCCGGTAGCAATAGCCATTTCCGGTCCAATGCTGCTGAGATAGTCCGGATCGATTTTCTTTTGGTTTACCGCCATTTTCAAAAACGGGTTAAACATTTCAACCGGCAACTCGGTCTCTTTGGCGAGATACTCAGCCAGACCGGCGACTTTTGCCCCACCTCCACTGAGAATCAGTCGGCTGAGCGGCTGATCCGGGTGGTTGGAGTGGTAGAGGTCGATCGCTTTTTTCACCTCGAGAACCCACTGGGTGCAGGTGGCCTGAAAAATTTCCTCGACCTCTTCCTGGCCCTCGCCCGCCGGAACGGTGCCCAGTTTGATTCCTTCAGCCTCGTCAAAATCGAGATCAAAGGTGTTCTGGATCTGTTCGGTCAACTGACGGCTGCCGACCATCACATCCCTGGCAACCAGCGAGACACCCTGGCAGA
Organism: Desulforhopalus sp.; assembly: GCA_036350955.1. GTDB lineage: Bacteria > Desulfobacterota > Desulfobulbia > Desulfobulbales > Desulfocapsaceae > Desulforhopalus_A. The sequence goes on from JAZBOD010000252.1 coordinate 2,098, forward strand.
GAATATTGATGCTCATTTTCGAGGCGCCGATATCCACCAGGGCGACGTTTTCACTTTTCTGGTAGTTATGCTCGTAGCTGTTTTCCAGGGCAAAGCCGTCGACATCGACAATCACCGGCTGCAGCCCGAGCCCCTGGAGCATATCCAGGTAGTCGTCAACGATCTCCTTTTTGGCGGCGACCAGCATGACATCGGTGCGGTCATTACCCTTGCTGGAGGTCTTGAGGTCCTGAAAATCGAGATAGACATCTTCGATGTCAAAGGGGATGTACTGCTCCGCCTCGGCCATGATGTGCTCTTCCAGCTGGGCCTCTTCCATGGCAGCCAGATTGACCTTCTTGACGATCACCGAGTACCCGGATATCGAAAAGCCGACTTTCTTATTCTTGATTTTCAGGTTTTTGAGGAGTTCGCTGATTGCCTTGCCAACGGTTTCAGCGTCGTTGATGGTGCCGTCTTCCACTGCCCCTTCCGGGAGAACCGTACTGCCCAGAGTGACGATGGTGTAACCTTTCGCGCCGCCCTTGAGCTGGCAAACCTTAATGGCGTGCGAGCCGATATCAAGACCGACGACCAGATCATTGTTAGAGACAAAGGGCATTTTCATAGCAGAGCGACCGGCGGTGTTGAAAGAAGCGGCACGTACAATCCTGCCAGTTGAGTACCTGAAAAATTCAATTTCTGTTTAACCGTTGAATTTTGCGAAAGTACCTCTACCCCTTCAGGGGTGTTAGCCGAAAACTAGTGATTTTTCATACACATATCCTATTAGGGCATAGATTCCATTCTTTGTCAAGAAAAAGGTAAGGAGATGCCCGGGAAAAATGCTTAGGTTACAGCAGGTTAAAAAGGCTCGATCAAGACCACGAAGTTGCCTCTGGCCACCATATGTCGTTGATTGTTATAATTATTGATCAATATGTAGTGGGTTGCTCCGGGGCGGGGAGCGACTGGAGGGTTTTTCGTTAGCCACCGCTGGAAGCCTCTTGTAATTGAGGTCCATTTCAAGTAGTTTTGCGGGACATTTTCCGAGCGGCAAATTCCCATTAATGCAGAGGTCCGGTTTGGCTGGTCAAAAGAGTTCCAAATCAGTTTTTCGAGAGTATTTTGAAGCAATTACCATTGCCATACTCCTTGCCCTGTTCATCCGGACATTTGTCGTCCAGGCCTTTAAGATCCCCTCAGGATCGATGCTGCCGACCCTGTTGATCGGCGACCACCTGCTGGTGAGCAAGTTTGTCTATGGGGTAAACCTTCCCTTTACCGGCAAGGCGCTGCTCTCCTTTCGTGAACCGAAGCGAGGGGAAGTGGTGGTTTTCCGCTTTCCCAAAGACCGTTCGATAGACTATATAAAAAGAGTGGTGGGGGTACCCGGGGATACTCTGAAGATCCGCGACAAGCAACTCTTTATTAATGGTGAAAAGGTCGAGGACCCCCATGCCTATATCAGTGCGCCGACCATCCTGCCTGGGGCGGTCAGTCCCCGCGATAATTTTGGCCCGGTACTTGTTCCCGAGGGACGAATTTTTGTGATGGGCGACAATCGGGACAACAGTTATGACAGCCGTTTTTGGGGTTTTGTCGACCAGCGTGATATTCTAGGCAAAGCCTTTATCCTCTACTGGTCCTGGGATATCGACGAGGATTTCTTTTCCCTCGAGCGCTTTGCCTCCATCCGCTGGAACAGGCTGGCCAACATGATCGACTAAGCGAAACTATGGATACCCCGCCGACAGATTACCAGTTCCTTCATCGTCATATATTTGGTATCGAACAGCTGTCGGCGGCCGATATCAACCATATCCTCTCCACCGCCCGCTCTTTCAGGGAGATTGCCTCGCGGCCGATTAAAAAGGTCCCCACCCTGCGGGGCAAGAGCGTGGTCAACTTCTTCTTTGAGCCCTCAACCCGGACCCGGCTCTCTTTTGAAATTGCCGCCAAACGGATGAGCGCCGACACCTTTAATATTTCCGCTTCGACCAGCTCCACCACCAAGGGGGAGACCCTGGTGGATACCGTCAAGAATATTCAGGCGATGAGCCCGGATGTGATCGTCATCCGCCACTCCAGCGCCGGCGCACCGCAGCTGATCGCCCGGCACATCTCCGCCTCGGTGATCAATGCCGGCGACGGGGCCCACGAACATCCCAGCCAGAGTCTGCTCGATATGCTGACGGTACTCGAGCACAAAGGACGGATCGCCGGGTTAAAAGTGGCGATTATTGGTGATATTGCCCACAGTCGCGTTGCCCTTTCGAATATTCTCGGTTTCACTCGAATGGGAGCCAGGGTCTGTCTTGCCGGGCCGCGGACCCTGGTTCCCGATTTTTTTTCCAGCCTGGGCGCCGAAGTCTGCCGGTCGATACACCAAGCGGTGGAGGGTGCCGACGTGGTGATGGCCCTGCGGATCCAGTTGGAGCGGCAAAATGATTCGCTCATCCCCAGTCTCAGAGAATATGCCCGCTTCTACGGACTTGGTGAGGGGCTGCTTGAACGTGCCGCGGCGGACGCGATTGTCATGCATCCCGGGCCGGTAAACCGGGGGGTTGAGCTCAGTCCCGACATTGCTGATGGCAAGCGGGCGGTGATTCTTGATCAGGTAGCCAATGGTGTGGCGGTACGCATGGCGTTGCTCTACCTGGTCCTTGGTGGAGGAAAGGCAAACGACGGGCAGGGTGAAAACGGATGAGCGGGCTGCTGATTTTACAAAACGGCCGGGTTCTCGATCCGGCTGAAGGGCGAGACGAAATAGCCGAGTTGTGGGTGAGGGACGGAGTGCTTGTCACCCCGGGCGATGGGCCGGCCGAAGGTGCGGAAGTTTTCGACCTGACCGGCTGCTGGGTCGTGCCGGGATGCATAGACCTCCATGTCCACCTGCGTGAACCCGGCGAGGAGTACAAGGAGACCATTGCCAGTGGCACCCGGGCCGCCGCCGCAGGCGGGTTTACTGCTGTTGCCTGCATGCCCAATACCAGGCCGGTTAATGACAGCGCGTCAGTGACCACCTATATTGTCGACCGGGCCCGCTCCTGTGCCGCCCGGGTCTATCCGGTGGGGGCGGTCAGTATCGGCAGTCAGGGGGAGAAACTGGCCGAGTATGGCGAGATGAAACTGGCCGGGGTCGTGGCGCTGAGCGACGACGGCCGGCCGGTCGAAAACAGCCAGTTGATGCGCCGGGCCCTCGAGTATGCCGACTCACACGGATTGCTGGTGATCTCCCATGCTGAAGAGCCGTCCCTCAGCCGGGGAGGGTGCATGAACGAAAGTGAACTCTCCAGCCGGATGGGATTGGCCGGTATTCCGGCAGCAGCGGAGAGTGTCATGGTCTACCGGGACATTGCCCTGGCCGAGTTGACCGGAGCCCGGGTCCATATCGCCCACGTCAGCTGTGAGCAGTCGGTGGCCTTGATCCGCGCCGGAAAGGCGCGTGGGGTTCGGGTCACCGCGGAAACCGCTCCCCACTATTTTACCCTGACTGAAGAGGCGGTACGGGGGTACGACACCCACGCAAAAATGAGTCCGCCGCTTCGCAGCGCCGCTGACCGCCAGGCGATTCGCGAGGCCCTCGCCGACGGCACTCTCGATGCGATCGCCACGGATCACGCCCCCCATTCGGTGCTGGAAAAGGAGATCGAATTCAACCGCGCCGCCAACGGTATTGTCGGACTGGAGACTGCTCTGTCGCTGAGCCTTGCCCTGGTTCGGGAGAAGGTCATCGATGCACTGCGCCTGGTTGAATTGCTCAGTCGTAACCCGGCAAATATTCTTGGGGTTCCCGGCGGGACCCTGGCGGTGGGTGGAGTCGCCGATATCACCGTCATCGACCCCGAAGAAAAATACACCTTTCGGAGCGAGGAGAGTTTTTCCCTGAGCCGGAATTCGCCTTTTGCCGGCTGGCAGCTGCAGGGCCGGCCGGTGCTGACTGTTGTTGGCGGCCGCATCAGCCACCGTCGGCGCTGAACCGGCCATCGTCATATGATTAAAGGTAGCAGGGCAGGGGGCGCACCACCTCGATGCCTTGGGGCGTGACCTCGGCCTGATAGACGAGGATTGTCACCCCAGCGGCCGAGGCCCGGCGCAGCGCCTGACCATATTGGGGATCGATGTGGTCGGCCGGGGAAAAGCTTTCGGCATCCATCCTCTGCACCAGAAAAAAGAGGGCGGCGGAAAGGCCACTTTTCGCCAGCCTGGTCAGTTCCGCCAGATGTTTGGTGCCCCGAACGGTTACCGCATCGGGGAACATCGCCTGACCATCGATCGCCAGAGAGCAGTTTTTCACCTCGATATATGTGGTCCTTCCGTCAGCTTCCACCTGCAGATCAAGCCTGGTGTGCGGTGCGGTGCGTACTTCCCGTTTTATCCTGTCAATCTGGGGAAATTGGGCAATTTTGCCGGCGAGCAGTGCTTCCTCGGCCAGTCTGTTGGTGCGGGAGGTGTTGACCCCCACCCA
>JAZBOD010000253.1:0-3754 GCA_036350955.1 Desulforhopalus sp.
CATAACCTCAGAAGCTCATTCGCGACCAAAGCTTCATCCTGACTATACGTAACAAAACCGTAAACGCGGTGTGGCCTTATAGCCGCGAAACAGGCAACGACCCCATTTTTCCCACAAGGATCAAGTGAACTCAGAGCCAGCCCGAGCGCTTAAGCTTCCTATACAGCAGTAAACAGCCAATTGCGGTGCCCGCCATCACCAGTGGGTAACCAAAGTACCATTGCAGTTCGGGCATTACCTGAAAATTCATCCCATAAAGACTGAAAACGACAGTGGGTAGAGCGAGCACCGCCCCCCACCCGGCGAGTGCTTTCACCACTTCATTTTGTTTCACCGCAACCAGTGCAAGATTGACTTGCATCGCAGTGGTCAGCATTTCCTGCAGGCCGTCGAGCGTCGCGATGATGCGCGCGACGTGATCATGCACATCGCGAAAGTACGGATTCATTTCCTTGGGAATAAGATCGGCGTGCAAGCGTGTCAGTTGCTGCGCGATATCTTCGATCGGCGTCACCGCATTGCGCAGCTCGTGCAATTGCGTTTTCAACTGGTAAAGACGCTCGAGCGCCTCACTATGAAACTGGCCTGTGAAAATGTCGGCTTCGAAACGCTCGAACTCCTGTTCAAAATGTGTCGTCACGGGCTGATAATTATCGACGATGAAATCGAGCAGTGTATACAGCGCATACGCCGGCCCTTTCGCCAGCATCTGCGGCCTTTGCTCACTGCGCGCCCGCACCTGTGCATAGCCCTGCATGCAACCGTGGCGTACCGATACCAAGAAATTACTGCCAACAAAGAAATGAGTTTCGCCGTAAGATACACCTCCGTCAAATATTTCCGCCGTTTTTACGACGATGAATAGTGAGGGACCATAGGTTTCAAGTTTGGGCCGCTGATATGCGTTCACCGCATCCTCGATCGACAACTCATGCAGATCGAATTCCTCTTTAATTTTCAACAGCAGTGACGAATCGGCATCGTGTAGCCCAACCCATACAAAGGTATGCGGCTCCTTCACCACCTCACTGATCGCTTCGATCGTCACCTCACCGATGCGTTTGCCGTTCCGGTAGGCAACACTATTTACAATCATCGTGGGCGCAGAAATGGTCTCTTCATCGTTCAATTTTGACTCCTGCTCAGATGTTCCTCGTTCCTAAATATTGGCAATATGCAACAGCTAGCTTGGTCATATTGTCGTGCTGCTGGTACACCTTTTGAATGAGATCGGCTTTGGCGCGTGCCATGAGGGCCTCCATAGGAAAATTGGTCTCTTGTTGATAATTGCCCCGACAAGTATACAGGGCATTTTGTCAACAAGAGAAAGAAAATCGTACAGTAGTTAAGGTCATCTCGTTAAAGCACAATCGGTCGCACAATCATTACACTACGCAGCCTCTGTTATGGTGAACCCAGAGCCGTTGTTTCCTTGCGTCCAGTCAGGCGCAAGGAATCCAGACCAATGCCCCAAACAGAACGGAAGCCGCGGAGCAGCGCCAATAAGAACAACAAAGGCAGAATCAGTGTTTTGAGCATAAACAGGGCCATAAGGTTCAACATGGCCGGCACAGCAACCTCGGCCTTCTTCTTCAGATTTTTGAGATTGATCAGGTCTTTTGTCGCGGACAGTTTCGAAGTGATACCTGAGTGCCATGATGTTTCGTCGGGTACGTTGGTGGCTGTCAGGTCATCAACTTCCTGCGACAGAATTTCCAGTTCCATCATGTTCTGTTGGGTCTTTTTGTTGACATATACCTCATCAACCAGACCATTCAGGCCGACCGCCAGAATCAGCAGGAATCTGACCAGGCAAGCCAATAGGAAAAATCTGAACATCATGTTCGAGAAATGTCCATTGCCGAAAAACAGACCTGCTAGCAACAGGAGGGCCAGCAAGGTCAAGAGGATTTTGAAGAATCCGGTTGCAACTATTTCAAGCAGCACTTTCTGAATGACAAGAGAACCGATAGCGAGCTTCATTATCGCTGAATACTGCTCGACCAGGTCGTGGACCGGATCCAGAACTTCAAAGGGTTGCACGCTGACCACTGCACCAACCTGAACCGATTTGGCTACCGAGATGCTGGCATTGAGGACCCTGGCGGTGGCAAAAGCGGCAAGTGCCTGAACTGTTGCCCTGTTGACATAGCTTTCTGTCTGCCGATCGATGTAGCCAGACCAGGAAACGGCAACAACCAGCAGGATGATCAGTGATACCAGGAGGTGCCGTCTGGCGTATGGGATCTTTTGGTTATTTATCATTGCAAGCCCTTGCTCCAGCCATTCCCTATGGTTCTGGATAACCGGCATAGCAGAAAAACCAGGTTATCCGTTTCTTCCTGCAGTGGCGCAGCAGCTGATTGACGACACACTCAAAAAACGGCTCCATGGGCGAAACCGTGCCAATAAAGATTTCTATCGTAGCTGTTCCACCCCGATCTTGCAAGATTGTCCCCGCCAAACATGCAACCGGGTGGCAACCACCTCCGTCTCTCAAACCCCAAGAGGCAAAGGCCTCCGCCGAAAGGCCGCAGGATCAACCTGAATTCTGCCTGCCCGAATACGATGAAAGAAGGGTGCTGACCGACCCCTCTAGATTTTCGCTGCCACAACCCGGAGGGCGGGAATATTGCCAAGGCGCGCCGGCGGTGCGATGGGGCGATGGTGGAAAGATCGGGGAGGTATGGGCGGTTTTTGGGCTGCTCGAATTATGGGCGGACTGGGTGTGGGCTATTCAACTATTGTCTGCATTACCGGCACGAACAGAAGGTTGATCGTGAGCCGAGTTAAAAGACCTGAGCATGGCAACTTTCCGGCACCACAAGCCTGAGGCGGGAGGATAGTCAGGAAGTTTACCCCGGATGTGTGCTCTCCAGCCGAGGCTTACCTGGGGATATCGCTATCTGCCATAGCGCGGTCAACAGCAGTTCCCTTAATCCCGGTCCAGCACCTCTCGCACTTTGGCAGCCAACTCAGCCTTGGAGAACGGTTTTTCAATGAAGTTGATGCCTTCATCCAGGGTACCACGATGGGCTATAACGTCGGCTGTATAGCCAGACATAAACAGGCACTTCAACCGGGGATAAACCGACAGGATGTTTTTCGCCAGATCGCGGCCGTTCATCTCAGGCATCACCACGTCGGTCATGAGCAGGTGTATGACGCCGACATGTTCAGTTGCAAAGCGGATGGCCTCGCCGGGAGTGCCAGCTGCCAGCACAGCATACCCGGCCCGCTCGAGCATCATCGTGGTCATTTCCAGAATCGCCGGTTCGTCTTCAACCAGCAGGATCGTTTCGTGACCACGTTCGGTGGGACCTCTCGTCTCCATTTCCGGCTGGGAAACTTCTTTGGTCCGGTGTTGCGGCAGGTAGATCCTGAAGGTCGTGCCTTTGCCCGGCTCGCTGTTGACACTGATGGAACCATTGTTTTGCTTGACCACACCGTACACTGTCGCCAGGCCCAATCCGGTGCCTTTGCCCATTTCCTTGGTGGTGAAGAACGGTTCAAAGAGATGGGACTGGGTCTCTTCATCCATGCCGCAACCGTTGTCGCTCACCGTAAGCAGGATGTATTTTCCAGGGAGAACCCCCGGGTGGTCGACACAATAGGCCTCATCAAAGGTTTCGCTATCTGTCCCAATGGTGATTCTGCCCACTCCGGCAATGGCGTCCCGGGCGTTGACGCACAGGTTGGCCAGTATCTGGTCGATCTGGCCGGGGTCGATTCTGACCGGCCACACCTCCCCGCC
>JAZBOD010000254.1:0-11016 GCA_036350955.1 Desulforhopalus sp.
CAAACCGCACGGCACAGGGCGGATTGGCAGGATATAGAGGCAGGGTAGCAGAAAATCGGCAGGAAAGGCAAGGGCAAGAGAGAGCTTTTCTCCATCAGGTTTTTCTGGCCATAAAAAACTGCTGGGCCGACAACGGCTCTTCCCCGGCTGACGGTTTTCGGCGGGCATAGCTGCCGTCCGGCAGCATATCCCAGGAAAAGGCATTATCTCGTTCATACACTGTCAAAATCTCATCCAATTCCGCTTTGACCTCTGGGCACAGCACCGGCATGATCGATTCCATCCGCGATTCAAGATTTCGCTTCATCCAGTCGGCAGAACCGATAAAAAATTGCGGCTCACCACCGTTTTCGAAACGGTAGATGCGGCTGTGCTCGAGAAACCGGCCGACAATACTGTAGACGCGGATGGTCTCCGACAGTCCGGGCACACCGGCACGAAGACTGCACATCCCCCGGACATTGAGGGATATCGGCACCCCTGCCTGACTGGCCTGGTACAGTTCACGCATGATGATCCGGTCCTGCAACTGGTTGATCTTGGCCTTTATCCCGGCCGGTTTGCCCTCCCGATGGGCAATCGCCTCCTGGCGGATGAGCTCGATAAAGCGGCTGCGCATATTGTGCGGAGCAACGAGGAGGACATCGTACACCTGGGCCCGCAGGGCACCGGTCAATTCGTTGAACAGCCGGCCGACATCCGCCCCCAGTTGGCGGTGGCAGCTGATAACCCCCAAATCACCGTACAGGCGGGCTGTGCCGGTGTGGTAGTTTCCCGTGCCAAGGTGGACATAGCGGTGGATGCCGTCGTTTTCCTCCCGGACGACCATCGCCAGTTTGACATGGGTCTTCAGGCGCTCCACCCCATAGACGACATGGGCGCCGGCCTGTTCGAGAATCCTTCCCCAGGCGATGTTGGGCGCCTCGTCAAAGCGGGCGGTCACTTCAACCAGGACGGCGACCTGCTTACCTCTTTGGGCCGCCTCGATCAGCGCCTTGATTATCGGGGACTGGGTGGAAGTACGGTAGATAGTCAGTTTGATCGCCAGGACCTTGGGATCCGTCGCAGCATGCTGCAGTAGCCGAAGAATCGAGGTATCAAAATCGTCGTAGGGAAGATGAACGAGAAGATCCCTGCTCTTGATCTCGGCAAAAAAGCCGTCGTAGTCGTCTGGCGCAAAATGTTTTAGGCGGGGGTGAGTTTGCGGGATGTGGGGGGTATCGCGCAGGTCGTCCCGGCCGTCGATTTTCAGTTCTAGCAGATTGTGGTGGCCGAGCATGCCGGAAACGGCCATCACCTGGGCCGGGTCAATGGCCATCTGTTCAACCAGCCATTGGCACAGCTCCGCCGGAGTGTCGGCACTCACCTCCAGCCGGACGATCCCGGCAAACTTGCGGTAGTTCAGTTCGGCGGTAACCATCTCGATAATGCTGCCCGGCTCGCAATGCAGGCCAGTTGTCTCCTCAATATCCACCCGGCTCCAGGGGTTATCCTTTGCCCCCCGGGTGACCCGGAAAAAGGAGATGGCAAAAGAGGCAGCACGGGGGAAAAGCAGCTGCAGGTTATTGGCAATCACCTCCTCGAGGCGAACAAAACCGAGCCTATCGGGTAAGGCGACCCAACGTTGCCGGTTGGCAGGGACCTTCAACCGGACAAAGCGGGTCAAGCCGTCATCCCGGGTGATGACCACGGCGATGTTGAGGCTGAGATTACTGATGAACGGAAATGGGTGGGCGGCATCCACTGCCAGAGGGGTGAGGATCGGCAGGACCGACTCTTCGAAATAGTCGCGGAGAAAACGCCGCTGCTCTTCATCGAGCTCGGCATAGGAGAGCAGATGGATACCCTCGACACCAAGTGCCGGGACAAGGGTCTTCGCAAAAAGAGTGCCGAGTATCTCCATCTGACGCTGCAGTTCCTGCCAGCACAGGCTCAGTTCCTCCTGCGGGGTAAGGCCGTCATAGCTCCGTTTCACCCGCTTGGTGGAGATCTTCTGATGCAGGCCACCCATGCGCTTCATGACGAATTCGTCAAGAATCATCCCCATGATGCCGGCAAATTTGACCCGCTCGAGCAGGGGCTGGGCCGGGTCTTCGGCGAGTTCGAGGACCCTCCGGGCAAAGTGCAGCCAGCTCAGTTCCCGGTTGATATAGGCATCGGGGGCATCGATATCACAAAGTGCAGTGTCTGTCATTGCTTACCCTTCCCAGGGTTGGTCCGAAAACCAGGTATTGGCGGGTACCATCGAGGCATGGAGAAAACAGCATGTGTTTCGTCACCAAAGCACCAATTACACAATGTCCAGAATCTCCACCAGCGAGTCGAAGATATAGGTCGGCCGGGCAGTAGCCAGCTGCTCCCTGGTCTGCGCCCCGGTGGTCACCCCGACGGTGATGCCGCAGCCAGCATTTCTGCCCTCCTCAATATCGATGATCGAATCACCGGCCTTCAGGGTCATGGCGCTGTCGAGCACCCCGGTCCGGGCCATCGCCAGGTGGATCATCTCAGGGTGCGGTCGGCCGTAACGGACATCGTCGGCCGTCACCAGGGTAGCAAAATGCTCACCCTCGATCCAGCCGAGTTTAGCCAGAAGAAGACGGGCAATTCTCGAGCTGTAGCCGGTATTCAGGGCGATGATGATCCCCCGCTGGCGGAGTTGAGCAAAGAGCTCCTCGACCCCGGGAAAGGTCTGCACATCAAGCTCTTGATAGGCGGCGTCGAGATTGGCCTTGAAGGCGGCGAAGATTGCCGTCGAGGCGGCAGCATCAAGTGCTCTTGAGGCGAGGAGATCTTTGATCGCCTGATGCTTTTCCTTGCCGGCGCAGTGGTAGAGGACCTCTTCGAGGCTGAAACTGTAGCCGGCGTCGACACTGCTTTGGTGCAGGGTTCGGTAAACCACGTTTTTTTCGTCAACTGTGGTGCCAGCCATATCGAAAACGACGAGGTGCATGGTATTCAGCCAAGCCTCCATGGGGTGGTTATCGAGGATCTTGCCCGGGAAGAGCCACGCCGAGTTGCGGCGAGAACGGCGAGGCTGCCGGGGTGATTTCAGCAGCTACCTGGCTAACCATGCCATCTTTTTGCCTTCTCGGCACGAAAAATTGACCCGGCAGGACGACAGGGTTGCATCGCTTTGACGATAAGCGCGTATGATAAGCCACCCAGGTTAGAAAAGGATCAATTTTGCGTTTGCAGTCGATTAATCGCCCCACCCTCCCCCGGCAGGCTGCCGCCGAGACACAGGCCGTCGGTGAAAGCTTCTGGGAAGCACCCTCTTTTCTTCCCGGGAGGCCAACTTTTTCTCGAAAGGAGCCGGCTGATTGTTTATGGTTAAGCCAGTTTCAGGATGTCGCCTTCCCCACCCCGTAAACTCCTTTTTCAAGGTGAACCCCATGCACGAAAACAGCGTCAAACTGCTCAACCAGGCGGTAACCGAAGAGATTACCGCCCTCCACCAGTACATGTACTTCCATTTTCACTGCGACGACCAGGGCTACGACCTGCTCGCCGGCCTGTTCAAACGGACCGCCATCGAAGAGATGCTCCACGTCGAACGATTGGCTGAGCGGATTCTCTTTCTCGGCGGTGATGTCCAGATGAAGGCGTCCGCCGAGGTCAAACCGGTCCAGGATGTCAACGAAATGCTGGCCATGGCCCGTCAGTTGGAAGAGGAGAGTGCACGCAGCTACAACCTCTGGGCCAATGAGTGCAGCGCCAATGCCGACAGTGTCTCCAAGAAACTCTTCGAAGACCTGGTGGTCGACGAGGAGCGCCACTACGACCAGTTCGATGTCGAAATGGGCAACATGAAGAAGTTCGGCGCCAACTATCTCGCCCTGCAGTCGATCGAACGCAGCAAGAGCCGCGCGCAGATGGCACCGGCAGGCGAATAACTCCTCCGCGTCCACAGCACCCGCCTCTCCTGCTCGGGAGCGGCGGGCCTTTTTCACCGGGATGAGCTGCCCATGGTGACCAACGTCCCTCCCCTGCCGGTACCTCGGTGGCAATCTGCCGTTCTCGCCTTCCTCCTCCTGTCTGGTTGCGGGGTGGCCAGAGCCGAGGTGCTCTTTCGGGACGACTTCGAGCACCTTGACAACTGGCAACCGTACAGCTTTAAAAACATTACCCGCCAGACCCTCTACCAAATTGCCAAACAGGACGACAGCGAGGTCCTCATCGCCACCACCGACGCCAGCGCCTCGGCGCTGATCAGCACGGTGCGCTTCTCGGTTGAAGAGTACCCCATCCTCCGCTGGCGCTGGAAAGTCGACAATCTGTTTGCCAGCGGCAATTACCGGCAAAAATCGGGGGACGACTACCCCTTGCGGGTCTACGTGATTTTCCAATACCATCCGGAACTGGCCGATTTCGGGACAAAAGTGAAATACCAGCTGGCCAAAACCCTCTACGGCCAATATCCCCCACACAGCAGTATCAACTATATCTGGGCCAACCGGGCCGAGGAACAGGAGACGGTGGCCAACCCCTTTACCGAACGGGCGATGATGATTCCGCTGCAGTACGGCGGGGAAAATGTCGGCCGCTGGGTAGAGGAGGAGGTCAATGTTTACCAGGACTACCTGAAAGCCTTCGGCGAACCGCCACCCCCGGTCGCTTCGCTGGCGATCATGAGCGATTCCGACAACACCGGCGAGTCGGCGACGGCCTACCTCGACTTTATCGAAATCGGCACCCCCTGAAAAAGCCCCACCACCTGGCAAGCAATCACCTTTACCGGACACTACCGCGGCAAAACGGATCCGTGGCGGTGCACTCCAGGGTGAAGAGAGAAACTTGCCAGAGCCCCGGTGCGTCATTACTGTCGCCTGTAGAGCGGCAAGCCAGCGATAATCGGTTATCCTGGCGCGTGGCGATAATCCTTTACGATACCTTTGAGGCAGCCTATGTATACTCGATTATTCTCTCTCTTTTTCGGAGTACTTTGCCTCCTGCTCATGATTGGTTGCGGGGCAAAACAGCCACCATCACCGGTCGATACCACCAGCAGCCGTCCAGGCAGCGAGGTGAGCAGGAAGGGGGAAAAATTTGCCCTGCTCGGCACCGGCATCGAAGTCGGCCAGAAACTTCCCGAAACCGCTCTGGTCGATGCGGCAACCATGAAAAACGTCAACCTCAGTGATTACCAGGGGAGCATACTGCTGCTCAGCATTGTCCCCTCGATTGACACCAAGGTCTGCGAAGAACAGACCCACTACCTCGGCGAAGAGGGCGATGCCCTGCCGGCCTCGATCAAACGGATCACCATCAGCCGTGACACCCCTTTTGCCCAGGCGCGATTCGCCAAGGAGGCAAAGCTCGAGGATATCCAGTACCTGTCAGACTACAAGGAGGGCGCTTTCGGCCGGTCAATTGGCCTGCTCATCGATGGTCCCCGCCTGCTCGCCCGCTCGGTAATCCTGGTCGATAAGACCGGAGTGGTTCGCTACATTCAAGTTGTCCCGGACATCACTCACCTGCCGGATATGGATACCGCCTTTATCAGGGCAGCCGCCCTGGAAAAACAGCCATGAGCAGCGCAACCGTCCCCCGCTACAGCCGGGGCGAGGAGATCGCCAACAGCATCACCCACGGCATTGGCGCTCTGCTTGCCCTTGGCGGTTTCGTCGTCCTCACCGTCCTTGCCGCCAGCCATGGTAATGTCTGGCACCTGGTGAGCTGCGCGATATTTGGCACAACCCTGGTATTCCTCTATACCGCCTCCACCCTCTACCACGCCGTGGAAGGGCCGCGGCTGAAATCTCTCCTGCGCATCCTCGACCACACCGCCATCCTCCTGCTGATCGCCGGAACCTATACCCCCTTCACCCTGGGCAGCCTGCGCGGCCCCTGGGGCTGGAGCCTGTTTGCGATCATCTGGGGTCTGGCGGTGGCGGGGATCATCTTCGAGACCACCCGGCTGCGCCGCTTTCGCGCCGGCCTGCTCACCCTCTATCTGGTCATGGGCTGGCTGGCTATAGCCGCGGTAAAACCGCTGCTGGCGGCCATTGACGGCGGCGGGCTGCAACTGCTGCTGGCCGGAGGGCTGGCCTACACCGGCGGGGTTGTCTTTTACCTGTGGCGGGGGCTGCCCTACCATCATGCCGTCTGGCATCTCTTTGTCCTGGCGGGCAGCATCCTCCACTATTTCGCGGTTCTGCTCTACGTCATTCCGATAACCGGTTCGCTGCACTGAACCGATTCACCCCACCGTCAGGTTGGTGAGATACTCTTCCAACTGCTTGCGGGCGGTGTTGAACTTGAGTTGCAGATCGTCGGCCTGGTTCTGCAGGGCGTCGAGTTCGCCATCCTGAGCCGCCAGGCGCTGCAGAAGTCGGTTATAGTAGTCGCCCTGCCTGGCCCGGCTGTCGACAGCCTGCATGTTTTCCCGGGTCCGTTGCTGTGCCCTGGAGATCTCCTCGGTTTTCCGGCGGTTCTCATCCAGCCGGCGCTGGGCTTCAACCATCTCCTGTTTCAGCGCAACCGCCCCGGCCAGCCCATCACGCACCACTTGGGGAAGAGCGGCATTTTTGCTGAACACGGTCAGCGCCTGCAGATCGAGCGGCAGGATCGCTGCTCTCTCCCAATCGGTGATCTCCTCGCGGACCGTCAGTTCGCCGTGGCCACCCGCCGCCACCGCCAGACGGAACCGGTAGAGCAGATCGGTGGTCTCCATGGGCTCGGTCGGGGAGACCAGCTTCCAGCCGGAACGCAGCGGGTGCTCGATCACCATCACCTTGTCGCGGTCGGCCCGGTTTTCCACCAGATACTCCTGGCTGAACTGCCTCTTCCGGGCCACCTCAAGGACCCCTCTGACGATCTTGCCGGTCTCGATCGTGCTCTCATCTTTTCCGCCACGCTGATCGACCAGCACCTGGAGATCGATGCCAAAACTGAGCAGGCGTTCCTGGCCCGGCGGCAGGTCACCGATTTTCGCGTCGCCGGCATAGGCACCGGCCTCGAATACGGTAATCGGCCCCTGCAGGAGGTGTTTGTCACTGGTATTTTTCAATATTGTCCCGTTCAACGGGTTTCTCGGCAATACCGCGGCGTTGTAGATGCTCACCCGTTCCGCTTCGACCGCATCGTTGAGTATCGGCAGCATCGCCGACTTCTGCCGGGCTAAAGAGACTGGAGCCGCCACGGTATACTGGAAAAGCTCTCCCAGCTGCGCCGAGGTGGCGGCGGCTGCCACCGACTCTGTGGCATTGATCCCACCGCCACCCATGGCGGAGAGGTAGCCCGCCTCTGCCTTGAACCGTGCCGATCGCGGCACTCCCGCCACCTGCTCGGCAGAGAGGGCCATGGCCGCCTGGGGGAGCGGAGCGAGGGCATCAGCGGCAACTTCATCCACCTGCTCCAGCATCATCCGGCCCATTCCCGGCTGATACTCCTGGGGCAGCAGGCTGCTGTAGAGTTCCGGTTTGACCACCGGTCTGGGGATATAGAGCGGTTGATAGAGATCCTGCACAAAGCTGATCGGCCGACCGGATACCAGCGACAGCTGAACATCACGCCAGTCGGTATCGGTCTGGTTCTCGACAATCGCCCAGCCCTGGAGGATCGGCTTCTCCTCCTCACCTGCCGGCAGGATCAGCCGGTAGCTGGTCTTCCACACCGGCGTCTCGACCACATAGCCCAACCGCACTCGACGCTCTCCCTTGCCGGAGAAGTGGATCGCCACCGGCTTGCTGTCCCTGCCCCGTGCCTGGGACAGTGCGGTCAGGGCCTTTTCCAGCTCCTGCTGAAGCAATCGGTCCTCGAGTTCGAGCCTGCTCAACTGCCCGAGTTCAACCGAGCGGATCGCCCCGTCGGCAAAGAGGTTGAGCAGGTGGACGGTAACCGGCTCTCCCCCGTCGACGGTTGCGCGCTGCTGCGCCTCGACCCCGATAATGGTGCCGGCCAGGGTATCACCACCCACCACCTGCCCCGTTACCCGGGCACCACGCAGCTGATTGAGCAGTTCTGCCAGTGAGGGGTTGCCGGTGATGTCCACCTGAAAACTTGCCAGGGTCTTGTCCAGCGGATCCTGGGACGGGTAGGTGACGGTGGTGATGGTTCCGCCGTCGAGATCCTGCAATACCAGGCTCTTGAGAATGTCGTTGATCTGGGTCGCCTTGAACCGGAGTTCGGCGGAGGTCTCGCCATTTACCTGGCCAAGGTGCTCAAAATAGCCAACCCCGCTGGAGTAAAGCACCACCACCCTTACCGGCACGGCGGCAGGCTGGTCCTCGGCGGCAGGACCTTCGGCATGGAGGCTGGCATAGGGCACCAGGAGAAAAAAGCACAGGGCGATCAGGGACAAGGCCGGGGTACGCATCACAGACTCCTTTTCAGGTAATCCTCTCCGGGAATTGAGGGGGAATTCATCTATACCAATGCCAATCATAACAAGAGAGCAGAAAAATATCTAAGAGATAAGAGGGCCTGCCAATAGCCTATTGTGGTGGATCGAGCCCCAGGGGCCGAAGAATCTCCTCGGCAAAGCGCGCGACAACCCGCTGGTCGGATTGCTCGCCAATGGTTTCGGCGATAGCGGTTATCTGTTGGGCGATGGCCCGGTTTCGCTGCCAGCAGGAGTGACGGGCCTGAGCGATATGCCGCCAGTCGTGATCAGCGACAAAGAGTCGCCAGGCAGGGGTGATCTCCGGAAACAGTTTGCTCCGCAGCGCGTCAAGAAAAGCGAGATAAAACCCCAGGGAGGATTGCCGCTGCTCCTCAACGAGAAAGGCCAGCAGCCCATCCGGATGGGTGTCGGCATGAATATCCTTTACCGCCCGGCTGACAAATTCGACCACCGTCCCGGGGAAATGGCCGATGATCTTTTGCAGGGTCTCTGTGGAGAGCGTATCCTGCCGGGTTTCGCCCAGCTCATGGTGAATGAACAGATCCATCTCCTGGTCGACGATACTGTCCAGCCGGGTTTTCAGCCGCCGGTGGTCGAGGATGCCGTTGCTGAATACCCCATAGCTGCGCAGGGCATGGTTCAGCGAGGTACGGCAGGAGGAGTTCACCTCCTGAATCTGGTCCCACATGAAAAACCGCAGCGATTCGCGGCGGATGATCACCGCACCGTCCTGAACCATGGCAAACGGGCTGGCCATCTCCCTCGCCCACTCCCGGCCGAGGAGAATTACCCGGCAGCCGGGACCGGGGCGTTGCTCAAGCTTTTCGGCAAGGAAAAATATCGTCTTGAGGGATCGGCCATAGCCGGCACCGTAGAACAGCAGCTCGTTTGGTACTGCAGCGTTGATCTCCTCGAGATCAAGGGGCTCGAGACTCCTGCCCCCGGCGGCCAGGGGGCGGTACTGCGCCGTGCTAAGGGTTGCCCAGTAGTTTTCCTTGCCTTCGATCCAGTCGAGCAGGTCACCTGGCTCGGGCTCCTCCCAGGGCTGCAGACCATTTTCCCATTTATAATGATTGCGGAGCTTCAACACCATGGTGCACATCGAGTAGATGCCGTGGTCCCGGGCATCGGAGATATCGCAGTTATGCTGCACATCGGCTGCCAGGTTGCTCAATTCGGTAGAGGCGGGCATTTTCCCTCTCGCAATCTCGGTTTCTCTGATTTTCCTCGGCTCTGCTGCACCTTACTGCCTACCGTAAGCACGAATATCCAGGATACGAGGATTGACCAGTGGACAACGAATACCCTCCGCCGGTGAAAAGAGGGTTGAAACTCTCGACAATGTTGTTAGTTTTCAGGTCGTGGAAAAGAAATCCTTTTGGGGACAGCCCCCTGTTCTGGAGAAAAACTGCCGGCCAAATCTGTGGGAAAACGAGAAAACAACCGCCCAGTCGCCAAGCGCCGAAAAAAGCCCATCATCCTGCTGCTCCTCATCGTGCTGGGGTTGGCAGTGGCGGCAATGGCTCTCGTCCCTTTGGCCGCCCGGTATGCCCTGACCAAATGGCTGATCGACAACGGCGCCGACAGCGCAGTTGTCGAAAAGGTCACCATCAACCCATTTACCGGCGAGGTTTCCCTGCAGGGGGTTGATGTCACCCGCAACGGGAAGGTGGTGCTGGCCGAGTCAACCGCCACCCTCGACCTTGGCCTGCGCCAACTGTTCAGCCGAGAGGTGATGATCGAACGTTCGGCGTTGAGCAACCTGGTCATCGACATCGAGCGCAGTGCCGACAACGTCCTGCGCATCGGTTCCTACAGTCTGCCGGCATCCTCGACAGTGCCACCGGTGGGCGAAGCGGTGGCAACCTCGGCGCCATGGATATTTCGGGCCCGCCAGGTTCACCTGGACAACGTTGTCGTCCACTATGCCCAACCGGGGCTCGCCCTTGATCTGCGTATCAACCAGGCCACCCTGGAGAGATTCTCCACCGATCCCGCCGACACTTCCGGAGAGTTGCGCCTGGATGGCTCGCTCAACGACGCCCCCCTCTCTCTGCGGCTCAGCAAACTGGCAGTCACCGCGGGAATAAACCTCTCCGGGCGGGTCGAAATCAGTGAATTTCCCCTCGATTCCATTGCCGGCCTGCTTGCCGGGGAGATCCAGCCCTTCACCGGGACCGCCGGGCTTGCCGGTGATTTCGACTTCAGCCTCACCCAATCGGCAGAGTTGGCAGCGGCCTATGACGGCAGCCTCTCCCTTGCTGCCGACAGGATCGGTGCTGCCGGCTGGCAAGGTTCTGGCGGATTGAGCTGGCAGGGAGTCCTTTCCGGCAGCAGCAAGGCCGGGAATCTTGCGGTAAACGCCGACGGCGTCCTGACCGCCGACGATGCGGCATTTGCAGCTGGGACAACCCGGATTTCCGGGGGCGTCGAACTCCTGCAGATCTCCGGGAAAACCGCACTCTCCCTGGGCGAGACCATCGCCCTTGAAACGACCGCCGACATGGCGATCGACAATCTCACCGCCGTGCTGGCAGAACACTCCCTTGCCCAAAAAAACGCTTCCTGGAAGGGGCAATTGACTCTTGACGCCGGCCAGGGGCACACCGCTGTCGGTGCCGCCGGCACTCTCGCCCTGGACGACCTTACCGCCGAGACAACCGGCTTGGTCC
>JAZBOD010000255.1:0-4909 GCA_036350955.1 Desulforhopalus sp.
ACCTTGCCGACCCCGCTTTCACTGCCGCCGGCGAGATCACCCCGGAGGGGTTTGCTGTTCCGGCCACGGTGGCGGTCAGCGGCACACTCTCCAATACCGGCACCGCACTGCACTTTTCCCTTGCCCACGACGGCTTTGCCCATGGTGATATCCTCCGCTTTTCCGGGATCAGCGGTGAGGGTGACCTCTATGGCACTGCCACGGGGATCGATGGCCACATCGACCTGCAGCTCAAGGCAATCGACACCGCTGTCGCTGGCTTGACCGACCTCTCGGTGCATCTCCCGGTGCGCTATCCGCTGCCAGCGCCTGGCGACGCCCAGACCGGCCACTATGCCATCGCGGAGATCCGCCACCAGGGAGAGCATCTTGGTACCCTGACCGGCGAGATCCAGCCGTCCCGGGAAGGGGTCGCCCTGAAGGCACTGCTGACCAGCCCGATCCAGCCGGAAATGGCGCTCAGCTGCCAGGGTCCGGTAAGCCTGCAGGGCGAGGTCACCCTCGACTGCACACTGCCTGAGACTCCATTGCGCAGCGCCGACCTCGCCACCTTTTTCCAGCTTCCTGCCGAACTGACGCTTGACGGCACTCTGGCAGCCGATGCCCGGCTCACCCTGCACCGCGGCATTCCCGCCGCCGACCTCCGCATCAGCCTGGCCCTCGAGGAGCTGGTGTATCGCAACAATCGGCTGAGCGGAGTCGACTGCGCGCTGACCCTGCCCCGTCTGCCCCTGCTGGAGAGCGCACCCAGCCAGCTCTGCACCGTCGGTGCCGCCGACATCGGCGACCTCCGTTTTACCAACGGCCGGATCCGCTATCGCCTGGAAGACCCCCTCGCGCTGTTTATCGAAACCGCCCGGATGAACTGGTGCCAGGGCAGCGTCGAAACCGGGGGAGTGCGCCTGACCCCTGGAACCACTGATGCCGACCTGACCCTCTACTGCGACCGCCTCAATTTTGCCGAACTGCTTGAGCAGTTCGGTATTGCCGGTACCGAGGGAGAGGGCTCCCTCAATGGCCGCCTGCCGCTGCTGATCAGCGACCGCCGACTGCAGCTGGCCGATGGTTTTCTGTTTTCCACCCCGGGCAATGGTGGTATAGTCCGCTTCAAAAATACGGAGCAGTTACGTGCGGGAATGCCGGATATCGGCGAGAGTACCTCCCTGCAATACACCATGCAGGCCCTGGAAAATTTTTGGTACAACTGGGCAAAATTGTCTTTCAACAGCCATGGCGACGAGCTTCTGGTCGCCCTGCAGCTGGACGGCAAACCGGCAGCCCCGCTCGCCTTTCGCCTGAAAAACGGCCAGATTGCCCCCGACGGCAAGGGAGCTGGCCTGCAGCACCCGATTCGGCTGGATGTCAATTTTCGCCTCCCGCTGCAGGAAATGTTTGACTATGGCCGGAGTATCCACTCTCTGCTGGAGAACAGATAACATGAAAAAGCCGTACAGCCCTCTGCTCCTTGGCTGCTGCCTGGCCGCTGTCGCCCTGTTGTTCGCCGCCTGCACCAGACACGAAGTCGACCTCAAACCGGTGGAGATCAAACCGATCCATATCACTATTGACATCAACCTGAAGGTCGACCGGGCCCTTGATGATTTCTTCGGCGACCTCGACCAGGTGCAGGCCGAATAAGCATTGCAACCACTACCGCGAGGTGCACAATGAACAAAAATCTCTCCCTGATCTCTTTTCTGGTGGTCGCTTTCGCCTGTTGCCTGTTCACCGCATCTCTGGCCCACTCTGCCGACATCAAGGAGCGGATGGCCGCCCGGATACCCACCCTCAATGCGCTGAAGGCAGAGGGGCTGATCGGCGAAAACAACGCCGGCTTTCTAGAGTACCGCACCGCCGCCAAACCGGAGACCAAGCTGGTCGCCGACGAAAACCGCGATCGTGCCGCGGTCTACGCAGCAATCGGCAAAAGCCAGGGTGCCCCGGCTGCACTGGTTGGTCAGCGCCGGGCCAAGGCAATCGCCGACATCGGCGGCAAGGGCCACTGGTTCCAGCGACCGGATGGCTCCTGGTACCAGAAGTAACTGCAGCAGCAAGATGTCGACAGTCAGGAAGGACACCCTTTTCCAGGTGGAGACAATCGCCGAAGATTTCGTCTTTAACCAGCGGGTCGTCGAGGTGTTTGACGACATGCTCGACCGGTCGGTGCCCTTTTACCGGCAGGTTATCGAGGCTTCGGCACAGCTTCTTGGCCGCCTCCTCAGTCCCGGGGATGTGGTCTATGATCTCGGCTGCGCCACCGGCACCACCCTGCTCGAGTTCTCCCGCCTCCTTGATCATCAGGGCCTGCGCTTTGTCGGGATCGACAACTCGCCGCCGATGCTCGACAAGGCCAGACTGAAGGCGGAACTCTACCGCAAGCAGGAGGTGATCTCCTTTGAACTGGGCGACATTATCACCTTTGAGCAGACCGGGGTTGGCGCAGTGGTCCTCAACTACACCCTGCAATTTATCCGCCCGTTGCAGCGGGAGATGTTTTTGCAGCGGATCTACCGGGCCTTACGACCCGGCGGGGTCCTGCTGATGTCGGAAAAGGTGATCTGTCACGACCGCCGGCTGAACCGGGAATTTATCGATATCTACCACACGTTCAAGAAATCGCGGGGCTATTCCGAGTTGGAGATCGCCAAAAAACGGGAAGCCCTGGAGAATGTGCTGATCCCCTATTCCATTGCCGAAAACCGGGCCATGCTCAGCCGCAGCGGATTCACCGCCATGGAAACCTACTTCCAGTGGTTCAACTTCACCTCACTGGTTGCGGTAAAACCAGGGGAAAATTGACCCGCCGGCAATGGACTATCTCCAGCACCTGCCCGACTCGGCAGACCGGGAAGAGATCCGCCGGCTGCATCAAACCCGCCAGAACTGGGTAAACCAGGAGAAAAAGGGTTTTCTCCGCTACCGTCGCCCCTTCGAGCAGCTTGCCCGACTCCGCGCCAGCCATCTCGACTGCAGCGGTGATACGGTGGAGATCGGCACCGCCGAAGAGCTTGCCGCCAAGGATCGCCCCCTGCTCGAAGAGCACCTGCGGGCCTTCATGCCCTGGCGGAAAGGCCCCTTTTCGGTGTTCGGGGTGGAAATCGACGCCGAGTGGCGCAGCCAGCGGAAATGGCGGCGGCTGCTCCCTGCCCTGCCTGAACTCTCCGGCAAGGTGGTGGCCGACATCGGCTGCAACAACGGCTACTACATGTTCCGGATGGTCCCCCACCGCCCCAGGCTGGTGCTCGGTTTTGAACCCACCGTGCAGCACTACTACTGCTGCAAGGCACTCAATGCCATGGCCGGCTGCGCGGAGCTGGCCGTCGACCTGCTCGGTGTCGAGCACCTCGCCCTCTTTCCGGCCTGCTTCGACGTTATCTTTCTGATGGGCATCATCTACCACCGCCCGTCACCGATCGATACCCTGCGCGATATCCACACCGCACTCGCCCCCGGTGGCACCCTGATCGTCGAATCACAGGCGATCCCCGGTGACGGCCCGGTCGCCCTCTGCCCCGGCGACACCTACGCCAAGGTCCCCGGCACCTATTTTGTCCCCACGGGAGCCTGTCTGGTCAACTGGTTGCACAAGGCCGGCTTTACCGCGATCAGCCTGTTCTGCTCCCACCCGATGTCCGGGGAAGAACAGCGGCGAACCGACTGGATGGTCTTTGAATCCTACGAGGATTTCCTCGCCGAAAACCGGCCGGAGCTCACCGTCGAGGGCTACCCCGCGCCATGGCGGGTCTTCGTCAGCGCCCGAAAAAAAGGCTGACCCAGCCGAGGCAATGCAACAAGCCGGTTGCCTTTCTGGCAAAGGATGATTACCATCGGCGGATTGAGTCGGTAGGCAGCACTTTCTCCACCTGCCCGAAAGGGGAAGAGGGAACAAGAGCAGCATTTTTCAGGTACTTCAAGGAGTCATTTAATGGATTTATCACAGTACACCCTATACAGCAGCGGCCTGAAAGGGGCCGAGGCGACCTTTGGCGAGGCAGCTGAAAAATGCGGGATCAACGAGGTAATCTACTCCTTTGAAGGGCACAAGCTGACCCGGGAGAGAAATGTGACGATTCTCAGCCGTGAACAGCTCGAGCGCGGGGATATCAGCATGGAACTGGCCTCGCGGATGCTCAATCGCACCTACTACGAGACCGAAAAGATCCGCAAGGTGCTGCAGACCATATTCCACATGGTCAACAGCGGCCACCAGGTCTTTGTCATCGGGGCGATCCAGGAGGACGGGTCGGTCAAAGGGGGAACCGGCTGGGCAGTGGAGTTGGCGAAGATGTTTAACCGCCCCCTGCACGTTTTTGACCAGCCGAGTAAAAAATGGTTTACCTGGAAACACGGCTGGCAGGAAGATCAGCCGCGGATCGAATACGACACCTTTGTCGGCAGCGGTACCCGCTACTTGAGTGAAGCAGGGCGGGAAGCAATAGAAAAACTGTTCGAGGATTCCTTTACCAACCGCAAATAAGCCTGCCCTGCTCCGGGGAACAGGCCCACTTCCCGTGCCTGCCCCCGGATCGCGCGGAGCACCCCTTTCCCGGCTGATCACCGATCGACCTGACCAGGTTCTGGCCGCTGTCTTTCAGCCATGCCTGGCTATTTCACAGAGTTAATTCCTCGCCGTACTCCATCACCCTGGCGGTTTTGCCGATCGCTTCAAGACGCCGCCGGAAAAGCTGCGGGTCTGCGGCAATCACCGGGAAGGTGTCATAGTGCATCGGAATCGCCACCCCGGGTGAAGCAAGTTCCACCGCCTTCACCGCATCGTCGATGCCCATGGTGAAGTTGTCACCGATCGGCAGCAGCATATAGTCGAGAGGGGTCATCTCGCCGATCAGTCGCATATCGTAAAAAAGACCGGTATCGCCGGTATGGTAGAGGGTTTTGCCGTCGATGGTCA
>JAZBOD010000256.1:0-2385 GCA_036350955.1 Desulforhopalus sp.
CCTTGAAGGCTACGACGATATGGACAGTTTTTTTCCTATTCCCACCGAATAGTTCCCGTCATCGTTCCCCCAGTAAGCTTTGTGTTGTCCTCTCAGCTCTCTGTTGATTTTACCGTTTCCGGTTGTTGAGCAGGAGTTTCAGAGATAGACTCTTCCCTGCGGCAAATCCCTTCTAGTATCGAGATGTTACATCAATCAATCTCGTAAGACCCTCCCGAAAAAGCAAGCATTTTCAGTCGAACGCCATAGAAATATTGGCATTTTAAAATATTATTCATTGACATGTAAGACCCTACTGGTATCATGTCTACATGGCGCATTTTCACATTAAAACCAAAAAGGGAAGACCCTACCTCTACGTCCGGGAGATTGCCAGGGTCGACGGCAAACCCAAGGTGATCTCCCAGATCTACCTCGGCTCGCCGGAGAAGGTAGCCGGTCTGCTTGGCGGCAAAGAGGCTGAGGTGCTGAGTTTAAAGGTAGAGGAATTCGGCTCTCTCTGGCTGGCACATCAGATCGATCGCGACATTGATCTCTGCGCAATCGTCGACAGTGTCGTTCCCAGGACAAAGCGGGAAACGGGGCCTTCAGTCGGGGAGTATTTTCTCTATTGCGTGCTGAACCGAATGGTACAGGCGGTCAGTAAGAATAAGCTTGCCAATTGGTACCGGAACACCGCTATTCAGCATATCCGACCCGTCGATCTGGACGAACTTACCAGCCAGCGCTATTGGGAAAAATGGGAACGGGTGAGTGAAACCGCTCTTCAGGCGATTGCCCGCCGGTTTTTCGAGCGTATCTGGCAAGTCGAGGCGCCATCCGCCGATTGCCTACTCTTTGACACCACCAACTATTACACCTACATGGCCAGTCAAACCGACTCAAAACTTGCCCAACGGGGCAAGAGCAAGGCCGGCAAGCATCATCTGCGCCAGATCGGTCTGGGTCTGTTGGTCGCCCGTGATTCACGGTTGCCGCTGTACTACAGCGTTTATCCCGGCAATATTCATGACAGCAAACATTTTCAGGCGGTGATGGATGAAATGTTTGGTGTTGTCTGTGGCCTCAGCAAAACCAAGGAACGGCTGACAGTGGTCATCGACAAGGGCATGAACGCCGATACCAATTACGCCTGGATCGATGACCATCGACGGATGCACTTTATCACCACCTATTCGACATATTTTGCGCAGGAGCTGGCGGCAACGCCGCTTGATCGCTTTGAGATTGCCGATACTGTCGAAAACCGCCGGTATATTGAACAAGACCGGAAAGAAGAGTGCCTGCTGGTATTTCGAACCAAGGGCGAGTTCTGGGGGAAAGAACGAACCGTACTGGTCACTCACACCCCGGGTTCTGCCCGCAAACAGGCCTACACCTTTGCCGATAAAATGGAAGCCATGCGCCAGGAATTATTGGCGATGCGGGCCAAGGTCAGAGACAAGGCCCCACAGTGGCGAAACGAGGAAGCGATTCGTGAAAGATATGTTCGCTATTGCGAGCAGATCCACATGGATTCAAAATTGTATGACTTGGAATTCGGCCAAACCCCAGAGGGATTGTTGCTGAGCTTTCGCAAAAATGTCTATCTGGTCGGCCGGAAACAGGCGATGTTCGGAAAAAACATTATCATTACTGACAATACTGATTGGTTGACCGGCGATATCATCGAAGCGAGTCTTGCCCGTTGGCAGGTTGAGGACCGGTTTCGTCTGAGTAAAGATGACGATTTGGTGGGTACAAGTCCGGTGCGGCACTGGACGGACAGTAAGATCAGGTGTCATCTCTTCACCTGTGTCGTGGCCATGACCTATTTGCGCCGGATTGAATTAAGGATGGCGGTTGCCGGAAAAAATCGCTCGATCGAGGAGATCATGAACGACATGCGGCTACTGCATCATGTGCTGAGTGTAAGAAAAGGGAGCCGGACGCCAGAGCGCCGCCTGGAAACTCCAAGTAAGACCCAGAGCGAAGTCCTATCGGCCTTTGGTTACCACGTTGACGAGAGTGGGGTCTTACAGGGTCCCGCCTCCTGATCCCTTATTTTACAAGGGCTCGGGGTTCGTCGTCGCGTTTATCTCCGAAACTCCTGTCAAAGGCTACGGATGGTGCGGTTGAGCTCAGCCCGACGGGTCGTAGCTCGGGCGGTGTAGAACGCCCCGATGTACCATTACCTGGTGCTTATAAAGTACCCCACTATTTTCCAAACAAATTATTGATATTTCCTTCAAAGTCGTCGAGGAGCTCTTTGAGCGGCTGGTTAAAACAGTTGCGCGGAGTATGCTGCTCTGGGCTCGGCGTAATGACAGCAGTCCGGCGGTCGAAAATGATCTCATGTTCGGTAATGACGTTGCCTCCAGCAAGGAGCACCGCCCGGCGGATCAA
>JAZBOD010000257.1:0-3115 GCA_036350955.1 Desulforhopalus sp.
GAGAGGCCGGCAAACAGTCCGACGACCTCCGTTACTGGATCAGGTTGATGAACATTACTCACTCTTTTGCAAAACGTAGATTTTCGTTCAAAATCAAGGCATGCGAAAAAAAATTGAGCATAACGCAGAGCTTGGGCGAAAAGATTGTTTTGCACATGGATCAAAAAGCAAATAATTTGAACCGCTGCGGTACTCACCCCTGCAAACGACAGCGGGGATAGGCACCATCACGAAATTCCCTCTTAAAAATGAGTAATTCGAACCGCTGCGGTACTAACCCCCGCAAACAGCGCGGGGATAAGTACCATCACGAAATTCCCTCTTAAAAAGCAAAGAGGGAATTTCTATGGTACTAAAAACATAGGACAGCACGTCCAGAAGGACAAGCGGGAGTCCTCTCCAAAAAGCCGGAGAATATCGTCGCAAGCTCTCCTCTTTTTTTCGTTCACAATCGTTCCCTGCTTGACAGCAACAGCCATTCAAAGTATTTTTCTTCTCTTTTGAGTTTACAGGTCACCCGTGCGGCAACGGAGGTACCCACCCCCCTTGAATTACCAGGGGCGCTGGAAAAGGAGAGCCGTTCATCGGTGAACCGATAGCGACCAAGGTTCGCCGAACTGTCGGTATTGTCCGGTACCGGAGATCCGGAATAGAGACCGTTACCCGGTTCGACGGTGAGTGACAAGGGCCGATGCAGATTCGGAGCGGGTAAACGATTACCCGGAAGACTGACTTACCGGGCGCCACCGGCAGAGAGCTGACCAGAAGAAGATATGTTTGAGACATTGACCGACAGGCTGGAAGGGGTCTTTAAAAAGCTCCGAGGCCACGGCCGTCTGACCGAAGAGAACATCGGCGAGGCAATGGGAGAGGTGCGTACCGCCCTGCTGGAGGCCGATGTCAACTTCAAGGTGGCGAGAAACTTTGTCACCTCAGTCACCGAAAAGGCCATTGGCCGAGACGTTGCCAAAAGCCTCTCACCCGGGCAGCAGGTCATAAAAATCGTCCACGAAGAGCTCATTGAGCTCCTTGGCGGAACATCCCAGCAGATCGACCTTGACGGCCGACAGCCGGTGGTGATCATGATGGCCGGCCTGCAGGGTTCCGGCAAGACCACTACCGCCGGGAAACTGGCCAAACTCCTGATAGGCCGCGGGCGGAAACCCTATCTGGTGCCCGCCGACGTCTACCGCCCGGCAGCCATAGAACAGCTCCAGGTGCTCGGTTCCCGGCTCGAGGTTCCCGTCCACCCGTCAACCACAGCCAGCAAACCGGTTGACATTTGCCTCCAGGCAATCAATGCTGCGGCCACCCACGGCTACGATACCCTGATTATCGATACCGCCGGCCGGCTCCATGTCGACGAACAACTGATGGGTGAGCTGCAGTCAATCCAGGCCGCGGTTCCTCTATCGGAAATCCTTTTCGTCGCCGATGCGATGACCGGCCAGGATGCGGTAACTGTCGCCGAAAAGTTCAATCAGGATCTGCGAATCTCCGGAATCATCCTCACCAAAATGGAGGGTGATGCCCGCGGCGGTGCCGCCCTGTCGATTAAGAGCGTTACCGGAAAACCGATCAAATTTGTCGGTATCGGTGAAGGCCTTGACGATATCGAAGTTTTTCACCCCGAACGGGTAGCTTCGAGAATTCTCGGGATGGGCGATATTCTCACCCTGATCGAGAAGGCCGAATCGGTAGTTGACAAACAGGAAGCCGACCGGATTGCCCGGAAGTTACAGAAAAATCAGTTCACCCTGGAAGATTTTCTCGAACAGATCCAGCAGATCAAGAAGATGGGCTCCCTGGAGCAGATCCTCGATATGGTCCCCGGCATAAACAAGCTTAAACAGCTGAAAGACGCCCCCAAACCGGATCAGAAAGAACTTGGGAAGACTGAGGCGATCATCCGGTCGATGACCAGAGCAGAAAGACAGAACCACCAGATCATCGGTACCAGTCGGCGGGCACGGATTGCTGCCGGCTCGGGTACCACCGTGAGCGAAGTCAACCGGGTACTGAAAAGCTACTCGGAGATGTTGAAGATGATGAAAAAGATCCGCGGCAAACCCGGGGCGTTCTCGGGAATCAAGCGCCGCAAACTCCCCAAAGGGATGAAAAGACGTTAAACTTCAAGGCCAGGGTCTTGAAGTGACTGGCAGTCTATTAATTTTTACCGGAGGAATGACCGGAATGGCCGTACGTATCCGTTTAACTCGACTTGGCAGAAAGAAAAAACCGTTCTACAGGATCATCGTCGCCGACAGCGAAAGCAAACGCGACGGCAAATTCCTCGATGTTGTCGGCACCTACGATCCCCTGCAGGAACCGGCAGCAATCCGTATTGACAACGAGAAGTTACAGAATTGGCTGGGTAAAGGCGCCCTGCCCACCACAACCGTGCAGAGCCTGATTAAGAAAGCTGCTTCCGTCGCCTGACAGATATGGAAGAGTTGGTTGCAGCAATTGCCCGGTCACTGGTGGATCAGCCCGACCAGGTCAGTGTGCGTCGCCTGGATGACGAGGAGACGATTACCATCGAACTGAGTGTGGCGGCAGAAGACCTCGGTAAGGTGATCGGCAAACAGGGCCGCACCGCCCGGGCACTGCGCACTGTGCTGGCCGCCTCAGCGGCTCAAGTTGAGAAAAAATCTCGACTGGAAATCGTCGAATGACCGATGGCGAGCCTAGGCGATGACTATCCCTACCCTGCGGACCGCTATCTGCTGCTCGGCAAAACTGGTCGGGCGCATGGGCTGCACGGGGAAATCCGGATTCACTGCTATTCCGGGGATGGTGCGACCCTCAGCAGCTACCGGGAACTGGTGTTCTGCGACCAGAGTGGGAGATTGACCCCACCACTGACGGTGACGGCAAGCCGGCCACAGGGGCAAAACGCCATCGTCAGAATAGCCGCGAGCACCAGTCGTGAATCTGCGGAAAAGCTTGAGGGAATGGCTGTTCTGGTTGATCGGGAGCAGCTTCCGGTGGTCGACAGTGGTGAATACTACTGGCATGAGATTACTGGTAAAGCGGTAAAGACTGTCGATGGCAGGGTGATCGGCCGAGTAGACCGTCTGTTTTTCAATGGCGCCCAGGACATTCTTGTGGTTGC
>JAZBOD010000258.1:0-3510 GCA_036350955.1 Desulforhopalus sp.
GTATAGGTCTTTGGACAGCTGGTGAACTGGATAGATTTTTTTTTCATGATACGGTCACGGTTTCCCTGAAATGGTGCTGGGACCGGTGTTCAGGGCGCCGAAAAGGCGCGAAGCAGGGGTTCAAGCCTGTCGCCGAATCCGGCGGAGGCGGTGATTTTGATCAGCCGGCTATACTCACCGGTGTGATGGAGAGAGAGGCACAATTTTTCCGGGGGAAGGATATCTTCTGCCCGCTCTGCCCACTCAATAACGGTCAATCCTTGACTGGCGAAATATTCGTCAAGGCCAATTGCAATAATCTCGTCGCTGCTGTTGAGACGATAAAAATCCATATGATAAAGCGGCAGACGCCCGGAATATTCATGGAGGAGAGCAAAAGAGGGACTGTTAACCCACCCTTCCACCCCCAGTCCCCGGGCTATTGCCTGGACCAGAGTAGTTTTTCCGGCGCCAAGATCTCCTTGAAGGCAGATGAGGTCCCCGGCTCTCGCCAGTTCAGCGAGAGCTCTGCCAAACTTTTCGGTATCAGCAAGATCGTTGAGTTGCACACGGTTCATCGATTTGCAGCCTCCACAACAAGGGGGAAGATACGGCCAACTTTATGCCATGTCTGTGGGGGAATTGCATTAAAAAACCGTTGCCGGTGAAGCTGTCCGGGTGAAGCGGTTCGCCTTGGGGGGCGAAGAGCTCACCTGCAAAGAGGCTGACATCCTGTCATGGGATAAAAGTCGCTACTTCAGCCACCAGGTCATCAGAAGGTGAAAGGGGTCGTAATAGAGCGGCAGTTCGGCTGGAAAGGCAAATTTGTCATGATAACTCAGCCGATGCACCGGCAGATACCAGTTGGGTACCAGATAGTAGCCGTACCAGAGGACCCGGTCGAGTGCCTTGCAGGCTGCTGTCAGCTCTTCGCTGGTGGTGGCATAGATAATTCTCTCAACCAGCGCATCGACCGGCGCCGAATTGATTCCGGCGTAATTGTTCGACCCGGGTCTGGCTGCCGCAGAGGAATGCCAGTAGTTGCGTTGTTCATTGCCGGGAGACTGAGACTGGCCATAACTGGTCACGATCATGTCAAAATCAAATTTTTTCACCCGGTCAATGTATAGGGCGGTGTCGATGGTTCGGTAGCTGGCTTGGATGCCGAGGCGTTGCAGATTCTTGACATAGGCGGCCATCACCCGTTCAAACGAGGCCGAAACCAGCAGAATTTCAAAGCGGAACTCCTGCCCGCTGCTGTTGACCAGTGTGCCATCTTTGATTTCCCAGCCGGCTGCTGCCAGCAGCTCTCTTGCCTTGAGCAAATTTTCCCGCAACCCGGCCGGACCATCGGTCTTTACCGGGGTCGGGGGCCGGGTAAAAACCTCACTGGGGAGGACCTCTCGAAAGGGTTCGAGATAGCTCAACTCGAGTCCTTCCGGCAGACCGCTTGCCGCCAGTGGTGAGTTACTGAAAAAGGAGCTGCTTCGGGTATACTGGTCGTGAAACAGCGAACTGTTGATCCACTCAAAATCCAGAGCAAGGCCAAGGGCTTGCCGAACCCTCCGGTCTTGAAAGATCTCTTTCCGGGTATTCATGACAAATCCTTGAATCCCGGCGTTGTTGTGATGGGGAAAGCTCTTTTTGATAATACTGCCGTCGGCGAAACGCCGCCCTTCCATGTCCCGGGCCCACTGTTTGGCGATGTTGATCGAAATGAAATCAAACTCCCCGGCTTTAAAGGCCTCAAGGGCGACGGTCTGGTCCTTGTAGTACTTGACAGTTATCTCGTCATAATTGAACATATTTTTCCGCACCGGATGATCCTTGGCCCAATAGTGCGGGTTGCGCCGATAGGTGATCGACCTGCCGGGGTTGACATCACTGATCAGGTAGGGACCGGAGGCGAGGGGAATGTGCAGGCCGCCACCGCTGGCAAAACCGTTTTGCTCATGATGTTTCTTCGAGAGAATCCGGATTTGGGCGGCAATCAGATGCAATTCCCGGTTGGTCCTGGCAAAGGAAAAGCGAATTTTTCTCTCCCCAAGTATCTCGGCTTCTTTGATGTCTTGATAATAGTAGTTGTAATGGGGGTGAACCTGGTCGCTTTTCAGCATCTCCAGGGAGTAGGCGACATCTTCGGCCAGAACCGGACTGCCGTCGGAAAAACGTGCCTCGGGATTGAGGGTGAAAACCACCGAGTGATGGTCTTCGGCCACCTCAATATCGTTGGCGAGCAGACCGTACTGCGAGAAAGGTTCATCAAGACTGGCAACGGCGAGGGGTTCAAAGAGCAAAGGGTCGATGGCCAGTGGCGCCTCCCCTTTCAAGGTATAGGGGTTCAGTTTGTCAAAACTGCCGATATCGTGCAGGACCAGTCGTCCGCCTTTGCTGGCCAGGGGGGATGTGTAGGAAAAGTGCTCAAAATCCTTTGGGTATTTCAGCTGGCCGTCAAGAGACACCCCGTGGGCGGCGAGAAGCGGACCGCAACCGAGCAGGAGGCTCAACAGACAGAACAGGCTGGAAAAAACCGGGTGCATAAGCCACCATGTATTGATGTTATATCTCCCTTCAGGCAAGGACCACCTGCGTCAGGGAGCAATCACCTTCTCCAACAGAGGGGATACCTCACTGCAGGATATTTACAGACCACAGGCCTGGAGCTGCTCAACCAGTTTTTTCTGTTCCTCAGTGAGGTTTTTCGGAATTTTCACTCCAATGCGGACGTAGAGATCGCCGCGCTCACCAAGCGGTCCCGCTGGCAAACCGTAGCCACGAATCCGCAATTTAGAATCGTGGGCTGTTGCCGGTGCCACGTTTACCATGAACTTTTTCCCCTCAAGGGTTTCGACCTCAAGTTTGGTGCCAAAACACGCTTCACTGAAAGAGACCAGTTTCTGGACAATCAGATCATCACCATCACGGCTAAAGCGCTGGTCTGGGGCAATTTCAATCTTGAGAAAGAGATCACCAGGTGGCCCACCGTTACGGGATTGCGCCCCCTTACCCTGCAGGCGCAATTTTTTCCCTTCCTCAATCCCCTTGGGAACCTTGACCGAAACATTCTGGCTGTTGCCGTTGTTCCTGATGGTCACCGGCTTTTCTGCGCCGTTGAGAACATCCTCGAGGGTGATGGTCAGCTGATAATTTAAATCGTGACCTTTTTCCGGCGCCGGTTGGCAGCCGCCACAGCCTCCGGGCTGGCTGAAGAAAGAGGCAAATGGGCTTCCCCCCCCGCTGCCGGGTCTCTGGGTACGGAATCCACCGGTCTGACCGGTGCTGAAGCCAAATTGGCGGAGAATATCATTGAGGTCAAACCCCCTGAAGATATCTTCTTGGGAGTATCGCTGGTGGAAGTCGGTGGAACCATAGAGATCATACTGCTTCTTTTTCTCAGGGTCGGAGAGTACCGCGTAGGCTTCACTGATCTGTTTGAATTTTTCCTCCGCCTCTTTATCGCCCTTATTTTTGTCCGGATGATATTTTAAAGCCAGTTTACGGTAGGCTTTTTTC
Source organism: Desulforhopalus sp. (assembly GCA_036350955.1). Taxonomy (GTDB): domain Bacteria; phylum Desulfobacterota; class Desulfobulbia; order Desulfobulbales; family Desulfocapsaceae; genus Desulforhopalus_A. The sequence goes on from JAZBOD010000258.1 coordinate 3,493, forward strand.
GTCTCAGCGGGGGAAGAC
>JAZBOD010000259.1:0-6808 GCA_036350955.1 Desulforhopalus sp.
AACCCTGAACTCCAGGTAGAGCCGGTGCCGCAACAGTAACCGGCTTTTCGGCCCCGGCCCCTCAAGGATCAAGGGGTGCCGGGGCTGTGTGCTTTTTAGTACCTGAGAAATTCATTTTTTGTTGATTCAGAATGAATTTCGTGAAGGTACTTATCCCCTCTGCCGTGGGAGGGGATCATCGCCCTTGGGTTGCCGGCGCGAGTTCGCATTAAGTTGAGACCAGCTCAGCGGTACAGTTTGTAGAGTGCCTGGGTGCCATCATCCTCGCCACCTTGAGCCGCAAGGCGGTCAAAAAGTGATTTGGCCAGCTTCAGCCCTTCTGCCTGCAGACCGATCCGCTCACAGGATTCCAAGGCGATACCCATGTCTTTGATGAAGTGTTTGACGTAGAACCCTGGTGCGAAATCTTTTTTCAGCATCCGCGGCCCAAGGTTGGACAAGGACCAGCTGCCTGCCGCCCCGCTGGCAATGCTTTCAAGAACCGTCTCCGCTGAGAGGCCGGCCTTTTCAGCGTAGCGGATCGCCTCGCAGACCCCGATCAGATTGGAGGCGATGGCGATCTGGTTGGCCATTTTGCAATGCTGGCCGCTCCCGGCTTTGCCCTGGTAGACGATGTTGCTGCCCAGGTGGCTGAGAATCGGTTTTACCTCATCAAGGGCAGCCTGATCACCGCCGACCATGATCGACAGACGGGCTTCGCGGGCGCCGATATCCCCGCCTGAGACCGGAGCATCAAGGGCAGCCACCCCCAGGTCGGCAGCCCGGGCATAGATCTTTTCGGCGAGAAGCGGGCTGGAAGTGGTCATGTCAATGACCGTTGACCCGCGACGGGAGTGGTGGAGGATACCCTGGTCGCCAAAATAGATCTCTTCCACATCCTGGGGATAGCCGACCATGCTGATGATCACCGCGCTGGCAGCGGCGACTTCGCCCGGGCTGTTCTGCCAGATCGCCCCTCGGGCAAGCAGTTCATCGGCCCGGGACTTTGTCCGGGTTGAGACATGGAGGGGGTACCCCGCCGCCAGGAGATGCCCGGCCATACTTTTTCCCATCACCCCAAGGCCGATGAAGCCGACAGGGACCTTTTTCGTCTCTTCCTGCATAGTTTTCTCCTGATGGTTGTTGGCGGACAGCGGAAAATTTATCTCGGTTTCATCCGAAAACTGTCCTTATGTTCGAGGTCTTGGTCGTGAATACTCTTTTTTGGGCTGAAAAGCACTTTGCCCAGTTTTGTCCAGACTGCCTGGCCCTACCTCCAACTGCGGCGCTATAAGCCAACTCGCAGGGCAACTCTCTAACAGAGCATGGCAAAGCCTCTGGCGAGGTCGTCGATCAGATCCTGGTTCTCCTCCAGACCGATGTGGAGGCGGACCACGGTTTTTCCGGCGTACCGGTATCGGCTTGAGCGGTTAAGCCGTGAGGTGGTAATCAGACTTTTTGCCCCGCCCCAACTGTACCCCAGGCGAAAGAGGGCGAGGGAATCGATACAGGCAGCCAGTTGCGCCTCATTGTACTCCTCTTTGAAGGTGAAAGCAAAAAGGCCGGAGGAACCAGAGAAATCCCGCTGCCAGAGGTGGTGCTGCGGGTGCTCGGGCAGGGCGGGGTGGAGAACCTCATCAACGATCTGCTGGGTTTGCAACCAGCGGGCGACCGCCAGCGCCGATTGCTCATGCTGCCGGAGGCGGGTGGCCATGGATTGGAGACCACGCAGGGCAAGATAGCACTCTTCGGCTGGGGTATAGATCTCCAGGTCCTGGTAAAAATCGGCAAAAATTTTGCCATAACGGCTGTTAGCCGTTACTGCTCCGGCGAGGACGTCGGAATAGCCGGCGATATATTTGGTCACCGAATGGATGGAGAGGTCGATGCCCAACTCCAGGGGTTTGATATACAGCGGGGTTGCCCAGGTGGCGTCGAGCAGGGTGGCGATTCCCCGTTGGTGGGCGATGGCGGTGATCGCCCGAATATCCTGCAACTCGAAACTGATCGAGCCGGGCGATTCCAGGAGGATCAGGGTGGTTTCGGGCCGGAGATAGTCGATAATGTCGGCTCCGGCATCAGGGGGAATGATCTCCACCGTAACCCCGAACCTGGTGAGTATCCGCCGGCAGAAACGCTGGGCCGGGCCGTAGGCGTTGTCAACCAGGAGCAGGTGGTCGCCGTTTTTGATCAAGGCCAGCAAGGCGGTTTGGATGGCGGCGATCCCCGAGGGAAAGACTCTGGTGACTGCTCCCCCTTCCATCTGCCGCAGCGCCTCTTCAAACTGGCGCTGGGTGGGAAGCCGGTCAGTTCCGTAGGTGATCCCCGAGTATTGATGACGGCCAGCCTGACAAAATTGTGCATAGCTGTCAAAAACCACCGTGGAGCCTCGGTAAAGAGGCGGGTTTAGCGTTGTTGCCCGGCTGCTGTCGCGTTCGGTCCACAGGGCTTTCAGGATTTGGGTTGCCTCGTGCATAGTCGCTCTCAGGTTACCTGGAAGGTATCGGCGGATTAACCACCCGCAGGGGGGTACCCGCCAGGTAGGCGCTGATATTTTCCGCAGTCTGGGTGATGATCGTCTGCCGTGCTTCTCTACTGGCCCAGGCGCAATGCGGGGTGATGATCAGGTTGGGCAGGTCGGCAGTGAGCAGGATATTGCCTTGGCTGGGCGGTTCACTGCTCAGGACATCTATCGCCGCCCCGCCCAGACGGCCTTCGCGGAGAGCTTCGTAGAGCGCAACTTCATCAACGATACCCCCCCGGGCGGCGTTGATCAGGCAGGCATCGGCTTTCATCAAAGCCAGGGCCCGCTGGTCAATCAGGTTGCGGGTCTGGTCGGTGAGGGGACAATGCAGGCTGAGGATATCAATTTGTGGCAGTATTTCAGCAAGGGTCGGCCGGTCATCGGGTGGCCCCCCCGGGCGGCGGGCGATCAGCACCCGCATGCCGAAGGCTCGGGCGACTTCGGCTACCGCCCGGCCGAGGGTGCCGTAGCCGACGATCCCCAGGATCTTGTCGCTGATCTCCCGGATCGGATGATCCAGAAAGCAGAACTGTCTGGCCTTTTGCCAGCGACCGGCACGGACAGCGGCAGTATAGGGCAGCAGGCTGGTTGAAAGGGCGAGGATACCGGCAAAGACGTGCTGCACAACCGAGGCGGTGCCATAGGCCCGGCAGTGAGAGACGGTTATGCCCTGTTCAGAAGCAGCGCCGAGGTCGATGGCATCGGTTCCGGTGGCCACCACGCTGATCATCCCCAGTCTGCTGGCACCTTGAATGACCTGGCGGGTGATCGGCACTTTGTTGACGATCACTATTTCGGCATCGGCAATCCTTGCCGGAACCTGGTCCGGGTGCGAAGTAGGGTAGATCCGCACTGGACCGCAGGCTTCGTTCAGCGGGGTTAAATCGAGGTCGTCGAGGCCTTCACTGTCCAGAAAGATGGTCTGCATCTCTTCTCCCTCCGCAGTTTGGGGAACGTTTTCACTCCCTCTAAAGTCCATAGAGGAATTTCTTGGTTTTGGCCGACAACGAATCTGCCCAGCACCTTTGCCGCTTGTTGGCTTGAGGTCAGAGCCTGCGGTTGAGCTGAAAATGACCTGCGTTGGCTATCAAAAGGCTCTATACAGTTGAATTTATCCTGAATTCTCTATATGATCAATGGTGATTGGTCATCTAGCCAGGAGAGCTTGAGAAAAATGAGGCAATCGGCAAAAAATCCGGCAGAGGGAGAGAGGGTGGGATTGGGCTCATCTGGGTCAGGAAGAACGATTTTCTCCCTCCTTGTTCGTCGAGGTTCCCAGCGGCTGGTGCTTGGACTTCTCCTCTGTCTTCCCCTCGGTGGTTGTCTGGAAAAACAGCGGGTTGTTTATGTTCCCCGGGGGGATAGACCGGTGCAGGAATGGGCGGGATTGCCCCCGGCAAGCCCAGCCGGTGGCGCCAATCTCCCGGCCGTGATCGGCAGGGAGAATACCGCAGCGATTCTCAAGAGCCATTTTTCCGGTTGGCAGGGGACACCCTACCGGCTAGGCGGTTTGTCCCGGAAGGGAGTTGACTGCTCAGGCTTTGTCCAGGTGACCTACCGGAATCTGTTTGGCAAAGATCTGCCGCGAACTGTCCGGGAGCAGGCCAGGGTTGGCCGGGCGGTGCCGAAAAAGGCGGTCATGCCCGGTGACCTGGTCTTTTTTAAAACCGGCATCCGTCAACGCCATGTCGGCATCTATGTCGAAAATGACCTCTTTCTCCACGCCTCACTTTCCAACGGTGTCACCCTTTCCAGTTTGCGCGATCCCTACTGGAAAAGGTCCTACTGGAGAAGCAGTCGGCTGTGATAGCCGTTCCTGTCTGGTTTGACCCGGTTCGGCAGGCTGATGGCTTCCCTGCAGTTCCTTCACTGCCGTGCACGGGCCAATCACCAGGAGAATGTCGCCAATTTCGAGCCTGGCATCAGGCAGGGGCGAGATCGAGCGCTCTCCGCCACGCTGGATGCCGATTACGGAGATCTCCTGGCGGCGGCGCAGGTCGAGGTCGGCCAGTAGCCGACCGGCAAGTTCGGACCCAGCGGAGACGGTCACTTCAGCCATCTGGAAGCAGCGGTCCTCCTCCTCTCTTCTCTCCTGTTTCTGGAGAATCCCTCGGGCCCGCATCAGTCCTTCTTTACTTCCCAGCAGTACGAGGCGGTCTCCGGGGTAGAGCCGGAATTCGGAATCCGGGTCGAGATAACTCCGTCCGGCACGGCTTACGGCGACGATTGACACTCCGGTTGCTGGACGAAGGGCCAGCTCACAGATCAGTTTGCCGGCCCCGACCGAGCCGGCTGGCAGGGTGATCTCTTCCAGGTTAAGTTCCCACGGTGACAGCGTGGTCAACTCCTCGCGGGTGCCGGTCAGGTAATCGACCGCCAGGGAGGCCGCATCGATATAGGGCCAGAGCACCGTGTCGGCACCGGCATGGTGATATGCCAGATCCTCTTCACTGTTGTGGGCGGTGAGGACCACCTTGCCCGAGTAGCCCAGGGTCCGCAATGCCGCGAGTATGGTCAGGTTGGCTTCACGCCCCGGAATGGTGTTGACCACCCAGCGTGCCTGCTCGACGGGAAGATGTTCGAGCAGTTCCGGGTCAGCCGCATCTCCGTAGCGCACCTGCAACTGGGCACTGCCGGCTTCCCTGACAACCGCCGGGTCAAAGTCCACAGCCAGGACCTGTTTGTCCCGGGCGAGCAGGTTTTCGGCGATATTCCGTCCGTATCGACCAAGTCCGAGCAGCAGCACATCGATCGGCCGGCTGTCCGTCTCGGTCCCCCCTTGCCGTTCGCGGTGGGGGTGGCGCCGTTCGAAAAGCCCCAGCAAAGGGGACAGGCGGTTGTAGAGGGGATGTGAGTAGAGAATCATGTAGGTCGAAGTGCCGATGGTGATCAGCCCGACCAGAGTAATCAGACCAAGGGTCTCCCGGTCAATGTGGCCAAGAGTGACGCCTAGTGCGCCAAGAATCAGTGAAAATTCACTGATTTGCGCCACCGTCAGGCCGGCCAGGAAGCCGGTTCGTTTGCGGTAGCCCATCAGGCCCATGATTACCATCACGATCAGCGGGTTGCCGACCAGCACGAAAACCGAAAATATCAATGCCGGAACTATCTGGGTGCCAAGCATTGACAAGTCGAGTTGGGCCCCAAGACCAATAAAAAAGAAGATGAGCAGGAAGTCACGCAGGCTGACCAGGCGGGTGGCTATCGCTTCCCGAAAACTGGTCGAAGCCAGGGAAACTCCGGCCAAAAATGCACCAACCTCCTTGCTGAAACCGAGAGAGTCGCCGACCGAAGCAAGCAGTACAGCCCAGGCGATCGCCGAGAGCACCAGCAGTTCAGTGGAGCGGGCGAGATGGGGCAGGAGCCGGGGCAGGATGTAGCGCATCATCAGTCCGACAGTACCCAGAAAAGCCACGCCCTTGGCCACCACCACCATGCCGCTGACCAGCATATGGTCGGATGCCTCTTCGGCACCAAGGGCGGTGAGGCCGATCATTGCCACAATCACCGCGATATCCTGAACAATGAGGAAGCCGACGGCGATTCGGCCGTGCAGGGCGTCGATCTCCTTTTTGTCGGAGAGGAGTTTGACGATGATGATGGTGCTGGAAAAGGTCAGCGCCACCGCGACATACAGGGCACTGACCGTGGAAAGTCCAAGTGCCAGGGCGATCAGATAACCAAACAGCGAGGTGAAGGCCACCTGGCCCAAGCCGGTGGCCAGGGCAACCGGCCCCATACTCCTGATCAGCTGCAGATCGAGTTTCAGCCCGACCACAAAGAGCAGCACGGCGATACCGATTTCCGCCAGCAGGGCGATCCGTTGATCCACCCCGGGCAGGTTGAGCCCCGACGGACCGACCAGGATGCCCACCACAATAAAAGCGATGATTAGAGGCTGACGCAGCCACAGTGACAGGGCGCCGAGAACGGCACTGGCCGCGAGAATAAGAGCTATTTCGTAAAAAAGATGCTCCACCACCATCGTCGATCACCCCGGTCCGGTTGAAATTGCTCTCTGAGTAAGGGCAAAGATATGGCTCCTTGTTCCAGCCGGCAAGAAAAACCGGTGGTCCGTCGGTGAACCGAGGGACATTTTAGTACCTGAGAAATTCATTTCTCGTCCTTGAGGAATGAATTTCGTAAAGGTACTTATCCCCTCTGCCGTGGGAGGGGATTATCGCCTTTAGGTTGCGGGCGCCAGCCCGCTTTATACCTGAGAAATTCATTTCTCGTCCTTAAGGAATGAATTTCGTAAAGGTACTTATCCCCTCTGCCGTGGGAGGGGATCATCGCCCCTGGCTT
>JAZBOD010000260.1:0-2145 GCA_036350955.1 Desulforhopalus sp.
ATCAACGGCAATCTTAACAGCGGGGCAAGGAAATCGATCGACCGGGCGAAGGAATTACTCGGCAAAAGTAGAATGTCCATCGACAAGGTGTTGACAAAGACGGTGGCCGAACGCTACGGCAAGGTGAAAGACATCCTCACGGAAGGCTCCAAAGGTCTCTATGACGCCATTATCCTCGGTCGACGTGCATCCTATACCCTGCAGTGGGTGTTTGAAAGACCGGCGGACGAGCTGGCACAATATATGATAAAAGACAACTGCTGTACTTCCCCGCTGTGGATCTGCCCCGAGACCGAACCGGGCAGAAAAAACGTCCTGCTCTGTCTCGACGGCTCGGAGAATGCCTACCGGGCCGCTGACCATGTCGGCTTTATTCTCGCCGCCCAGGACCATCATGCAATCACCCTGTTTCATGTCGATAGCGCTCTCGGGGGGCAAGCCGAGGAGATCTTTCAGCGTGCCGAAGCCATACTCGAGGGACACGGCGTCGCTAAAGCACGCATAAGCCGCAATTCAACCTGGAACATCTCCATTCCCGGCGCAATTCTCAGTGAGGCGGAAAGAGGCGGCTATGCCGCGGTCGCAGTAGGTTTGCATGGCCAGGAACATGGCCTGATGAAGGATTTCAATATGGCCGGGGGAACGACAGCGAAACTGCTCAACAAGGTGGAAAAAACCGCCCTCTGGTGCTGCCCTTAAGTGACTCTTCTGCTCAGTTTAACAGGAGAGAATCCAGGGCAAGTTCCTCACCCTGGGCAGTATAGAACTGTTCAAGAAGGTCTTTCACCGTCAGGTTGATCTTTTCCTCGCCGTACAGGTCAAGGAGGATTCTTCCCTGGTGCAGCATAATAAGCCTGTTGCCGAAACTGATGGCGTGCTTCATGTTATGGGTAATCATCAGCGTTGTCAGCTTCTGCCCTTTGACAATTTCCTGCGTCAGGTTGAGGATCATGTTCGCCGTTTTCGGATCGAGGGCGGCGATATGTTCATCAAGAAGCAGCACTTCCGGTTTAATCATCGTGGCCATGAGCATGGTCAGCGCCTGGCGCTGACCGCCTGAAAGCAGACCCACCTTGTCAAGCAGACGACTCTCCAGACCAAGACCGAGCTTTTGCAGTTCTTCGCGAAAGTGTTGCCGATCACGGTTCTTCACCCCTCTGGAAAGACCTCGTCTCTTGCCGCGCAACCCGGCCAGGGCCATATTCTGTTCAAGAGTGGCCGAAGGACAGGTACCGAGCAGCGGATTCTGAAAAACCCGCGATATCAGAGCAGCCCTTTTATGCTCGGGCCAGCCGGTGACATCGTGACCGGCGATGGTAATCCGCCCGGAATCGGGAAAAAAACCACCGGCAATGCAGTTCAGCAAGGTCGATTTGCCGGCGCCGTTCGAGCCGATCACCGTGATGAAATCGCCCTCATCAATCTGCAGATTGATGTTGTTCAGGGCGAAGACCTCATTGACACTCCCCTTGTGAAAATATTTTACAATGTTGTCTAGTCTGATCACCGCTGAATCAATCTCTTCTTGAGGTTAGGTGTGATAAGCGCGCCGATGACCAGCAGCGCCGTTATCAGGTTCAAATCACTTGGATTAAATCGAAAGTTACCAAATTCCATTCCCAGGGCCAGGGCTATGGCCAGACGGTAGACAATGGAGCCAAGCAAGGCGGCAATAAAGGCTCGGGGCATGGTCTTACAGCCAAAGACCGTCTCGCCGATAATCACCGAGGCGAGGCCGGCGACAATGGTGCCGATGCCCATGCCGACATCGGCGGCGCCCTGATTTTGGGCGACCAGCGCGCCGCTCAGGGCTACCAGGCCGTTTGACAGGCCGACACCGAGGATAATTATGGTGTTGGTATTTACCCCGAGGCTGCGAATCATTTGCGGATTGTCGCCGGTGGCCAGGATCGCCTGTCCCAGCTCCGTGCCGAGAAACCAGATGATTGCGGCGAGAACCAGCAGGGCAAAGGTGCCAAAAATAAGCAGCCCGGCGTAATGCGCAGGAATGCCCAGGTTGGTCACCGAATCAAACACCGTCGTCTGACCTAACAGCGCCACATTGGGGCCGGACATGATGCGGATGTTGATCGAATACAGGGCGATCATGGTCAGAATCGAGGCAAGCAGGTGGAGGATCTTGAA
>JAZBOD010000261.1:0-4026 GCA_036350955.1 Desulforhopalus sp.
AACGGCGGTAAATCTGCAGCGGATTATCGCCTTTATCGCCGCACAGAACCCGGACATTGTTGCCCTGGTCGAGGTCGATACCGGTTCCTACCGCTGCGGCTACTGCTGCCAGGCGGAGACGATTGCCAGCGCGCTGGGCTATACCTGTATCGCCGAGACCAAGTACGCCGACGACTCACTGGCACAGGTTGTGCCGGTGCTCAACAAGCAGGCCAATGCCCTGCTGGTCAAAAAGGGGATAGTCGACCACTGTTTCCACTATTTCGAAGAGGGGATGAAGCGGCTGGTGATCCAGACCGACCTTCGTGCGGTAGCGATTTTCATTGTCCACCTCTCACTGAAATACCGCCACCGCCAAAATCAGCTCGCCCAACTGCACAGCTTGATCGAAAATATCGATAAGGAGGTGATTATCGCTGGAGATTTCAATACCTTCTGGGGCAGCAAGGAACTGAACCTGTTTCTCGCCGCCACCGGCCTGCACAACGCCAACCCGAGCAATGCCCCTTCCCACCCCAGCCACGCCCCGCGCCGGCAGATTGATTTTATCCTGCACAGCAGCGGCATCCAGATCGATAACTTCTACATCCCCGATGTCCGGCTCTCCGATCACGCCCCGCTGATCTGCGACTTCTCCTGCGTGGTTGCCTGAGCCCGGGGAAGGCGGACGGTAAAACAGCTTCCCTGGTGCAGGGTGCTGCTCACTGCAACCCGGCCGCCATGGGTGGCAACCACCGCCCGGACATAGCTCAGCCCCAGACCGAGGCCCGGTCGGGAGCGGCTGCGGTCACCGCGATAGAGACGCTCCCAGATCCGCTCCTGTTCCGCGGCCGAGATGCCGATACCGTTGTCCGCAAAGGCTATGATTACCTCATTTTCCCCGGTTGCCAGGGTGATCCGCACCCAGCCGCCGCTACGCCCGTATTTGATCGCGTTGTCGAGCAGGTTGGCCCAGACCTGACCGATTCGGGTGGGGTCAAGCATGGCCGAAACGGGCTGCTCTATAAATAGTTCTATTTTAATTCCAGACTCTTCTGCGACATACTCATAGAGTTCGACAACTTCCTCAAGCGAAGCAGCAAGGTCGACCCGGGAGAGACTGAGGGACATCGTCCCTGACTCGGCCTCGGCCACGCTCATCATGATCTGCAGCATGGCGATCACCCGGGCCGATTCATCAAGACAGTCGGAGAGGGACTCAGCCAGGCGAGTGGCATCACCGTCGGCCTGCAGGCCGTATTCAGCGGTGGAGCGCAACCGGGTCATCGGCGTGCGCAGATCGTGGGCGACATTGTCAAGAGAGTTCTGCATCTCTTTGACCAGGCGACGATTGTGGCAGACCAGTTTGTTGATCTCCCGGTAGAGGCTGTCGATTTCCGGGCCGTTACCCTCTTCCGGCAACAGTGCCCCATTCCCTGCCCCGGTCAGTTCGGCAACCCTGAATCGGGTTGCCACCAGCGGAGCAAGACTCTGCCGTACCACCCAGAGAGCCAGCGGCCAGAACAGGACAAAGCTGGCAAAAGCCAGCAACTGTGCCCGGCGGATCATCTTCTCGAAAAGCTGCCGAGACGCTGCACCATCCTTACCGGCCTGGAGCACCCCCCCTTGACCGTGGCGGCGGCTGACGATGGTGACGATCCGTTGTTCGGCATCGCTGCCCACCGTCTGCCACACTCCGCTGAGGTCAATCGGCAGGGCGAGATAATCCCGACTGGCCACCCCTTCGCCGACCATCAACAGCTGCTCCTCACCCTGCTGAATGCGGACAAAGACCATCCCTTCAGGAAGAGTCTGGTAGCGCTCGGCAAAGCCTGCCGGCAACCTTGCTGTGGCACGCTGGGTTTCAAGATAGGTATCGAGCAGGTTTGCCGTGGCTGTCCGCTCGATTTCCTCAAGATGGCCACGGACCGTAGTCAGCCAGAGGAGGGAAAGGATCAACCCGCCTCCCCAGAGCAGGAGAAAAATGGGCAGAGACCTGCGCCACCTTGGCCAGCTGAAATCGGCCCTAGTGAGCCCGAAGAACATAGCCCACGCCCCGGACGGTATGGATCAGCTTGTCGTCATACTCTTTGTCGATCTTATTGCGCAGGCGGCAGACCAGGACATCGACCACGTTGGTCTGCGGATCGAAGGCATAATCGTAGACCCGCTCGAGAATTGAGGTTTTGGAGAGCACGATGCCCGGGTTGCGGAGCATATATTCCAGGAGGGCATACTCCTTGGCCGGCAGTTCAATCTTCACCCCGGCCCGGTAGACCTCATGTTTGAGGAGATCCATCTCGAGATCACCGGCCTGGAGCAGCATCGGCTGGGCGTTTTTTCGGTCACGGCGGATCAGGGCCTGGATCCGGGCAAGCAGTTCGCTAAACGAGAAGGGTTTGACCATGTAATCGTCGCCACCCTTTTGCAGGCCATGGATGCGGTCATCCACCGACTGCCGGGCACTGAGAATGAGCACCGGGGTACCCACCCCGGCACTGCGCATTGCCTCGATAACCTTCAGGCCATCGAGCTCGGGGAGCATCAAATCGATCACCGCAGCATCGTGGCTCATTGCCAAAGCCTGGTCAAGTCCGGTTTTGCCGTCAGCACAACGGTCAACCGTAAAACCCGCCTGACGCAGACCCTTTTCAATAAAGGTGGCAATTTTCAGGTCATCTTCAATCAGCAGTATCCGCACAGCTTATTCCGCCTGTGGTGTTGCTCCGGGATCTCGACACAGAGCGATCACCGAACAGTTCCGGCCGGTCCGGCCATCGCCCTGCCGGCAGGCCCGGCGATAGGAAAAATACTCCTCGCTGCAGGCAGTACAAATCCCGCTGACCGTCACCCGCTGGGCATTCATCCCGGCGGCAATCAGCTGACTGCGGCTGATCTGCCAGAAGTCAAAATTATTGTCCGCCACCTGAAAGTGACGGAATTCTTCGGGGAGCTCGTCATGGTGGTTGACAAACTCGGCACAGCACGGACCAAGCGACGGGCTGATCAGTGCCAGGAGATCGGCCGGCGAACTGCCGTACCTGGAACCCATTGCCGCGACAACCTGACCGATAATACCCTGAACACTCCCCCGCCAGCCACAGTGTACCGCAGCCACGGCACTCTGCACCGGGTCAAAGAGGAGCACCGCCTGGCAGTCCGCCTGCTGGATAAGCAGCCCCGCACCCGGTCGGTCGGTCATCAGCGCATCGCTATCGGCAATCTCGACATCGCTGGCCCCTTTATTCTCCCAGCAGGCAACGGCGGTGCCGTGAACCTGATGTGCCGAGACCAGCGTCTCAAGGCCCAGGCTCTGCCTGATCCGCCGGCGGTTTTCATCGACCGCCTGATCACTATCCCCCAACCGTCGGCCGACATTCAGCGAGCTCCACACTCCGGAACTGACCCCACCCCGGCGATCATAGCAGGTACAATGGCAGACCACGCCATGTGCTCCCGGCCATTGGCCGCTTACCCCTGCCGACAACGCCATCACCATCGCTTGATCCCCTGCTCCGAGCCAACTGGAAAAAAAAATGCCGCCGACTGCGCAGCCCAACTCAAGGTAAAACAGCCTGCACCTGCCGGCAATAAAAAAAGGGGTGCGGCCGCGGCAGGCGACGGCACCCCTTACAGGAAACAGCAGACTTCAGCAGGAAATTTTCCTTCTTGCTCGGCATGTCGGGTTTTGCTTCCAACTGCGAGGTATCAGCCAGCAGAACTCATTGTAGGGTGCGCACCGCGCACCAACCAGCAACTCCTCCTAAACAGCATCAATATGGTGCGTATGACGCACCCTACGCAAACTGCAGCGGAGATAAGGGCCATCACCAAATTTTCCTCTTAAACTGCAAGAGAGGATTTTTGGGTACTAACCCCCGCCAACTACAGCGGGGATAAGTACCATCACGAAATTTTCCTCTTAAACTGCAAGAGGAAAATTTCTATGGTACTAAAAATACGCCTCGAAGGTGAGATAGATCTGGTCGGCACTTTCCACCGGATCAATGCCCATCATCTGCAGTTTACCCTGGTCGCCGGCGTCAC
>JAZBOD010000262.1:0-2749 GCA_036350955.1 Desulforhopalus sp.
AGCCGAGATTTTTCATGTAAGGGACCAGGTGGTCGGCCAGTTCCCGGTAGGTTAAGAAACGCTCTGGATCATTCGGATCCCTCTGCCAGGAACCGGGATGAACCTCGTAAATGGCCATGGGCCGGTTGTAGGGTGAGTTGTTTTTTTTATGACGCTGCCACTGTTCATCCTGCCAGGAATACCCGGCAAGGCTGCGAGTAACTGAAGCGGTCCGCGGCCGCAATTCGCCATAAAACTGAAACGGGTCGGATTTTACGAGAAGTTGGCCATCCTGGGCTCTAATCGAAAATTTATAAATCTCGTTTTCCTGGAGATGGGGGATAAACAGTTCCCAGATGCCGGAGATCCCCAGACTGCGCATCGGGTGGATCCGGTTATCCCAGGAATTGAACGAACCGACAACGGAGACCGCTTCGGCGTTGGGGGCCCAGACCCGAAAGATTACTCCGCTGACAAGATGGATGACCTCCGGATGTGCCCCCAGGTGGTCATAGATCCGATAATTCCGTCCGGCATTAAAAAGAAAGCGATCCTGCTCGCCGAGCAGGACGGGGAAACGATACGGGTCGTTACTGACCATTTGGCCGCCACCGGGGTAGGTGATGGCGTAGCTGTAACTGTATGGGTCGAGGTGAGGGTCGGTAAGTTCACTCACCTCGACGACGATTTCAAACAGTCCGTCGGGATGAACCTGATTCATCTCTACAGCAGAGCCCTGCTGTAGAAGCTGCACAGCAGTTGCTCCTGGACGGAAGGTCCGCAGGGTGACCTGGCCCGGTCGCGGGGTGGCGAAGTGGGCGCCGAGAAACTGGAAGGGGTCGTGGTGCCTGGCGGTGAGAATTTTCTGCAGATCGTTGTTCATAGCGACGAATTGGGGACTCGGTTGGCAGTTGGCAAGCAGGTATTGGTTTCCTACAATAGTAGGTTACCTGGCGGGGTTTGTCATTGGTAAAGTCCCGGCCAGCGAAAAACGCCCGGCCTAGGGCGCCAGCAGGTGAGGCTGTGCCCGCAACTGGGGAATGTGATGCCCCGGGAGGCTGAACCCAGCCGCCACCGGTCTTGACGGCGAGATGATGATTCTGATAGTATATCTGTGAAGAACAGCAGGCATCTGGCGGCGGCCCAGAAGAGATGGGGAGAGCGGTAAAGGCTCAAGCGGCGCTGACGCCGGAAAACTAGGGGTGATGATCCCCTCCCATAGCAGAGGAGATGCGTACCTTCAGCAAATCCATTTTTAACAGAGCCTTTTGCAAAACCTAGATTATTGCTCAATATCAAGGCATGCGAAAAATTTTGCCGCAGGCATAGTTGATATTCCGAGGATAAAATTTCGCGCATAACCCAGAGTTTGGGCGAAAAGATTGTTTTGCACATGGCTCAACAGCAAAAAATGCCTTTCCCAGGTACTCATTTCAAGGTGGAAGCCATGGAGCCAGCAAAAACAGCCGATGCAGAATCTCTGGCGGGAAAGTTCCTTGTTTCCACGCCGCAAATGCCCGATCCACGCTTTGAGGAGAATCTGATCTATATTTGCGCGCACAGCGCCGAAGGAGCGATGGGCGTAGCGGTAAACCGCCCTAATACCGCCTTTTCCCTGGCGGAAATTCTCCGTGGTGCCAACCTACCAATCCCGGAGAACCCTCTGCCTCCAGTACATATCGGTGGCCCGGTCGATCTTGAGTCGGCCTTTATCCTGTACCTTTCCGAATATTTTGCCGAACACCGCCTGGATGTGAGCGATACCGTCGCCCTTACCCGGGAAACCCGAGTCCTCGAGGACATTGCCCGGGGTTGCGGGCCACGCCGCTATCTTTTCCTGCTCGGGTATACCGGCTGGGGGCCAGGGCAACTGGAACACGAACTGCTTGAAAACGGCTGGTTGACTCTTCCGGCCAGCGACGAGATCATCTTTGACCTTCCCGATGAATTAAAATGGAAAGCGGCGGCAATGCAGTTTGGCATTGATATTGCTAGCTTCGATGATGTCATCGGGTACGCTTGATGCCTGAAGTTGCTGATATTTTCTGCTGCCTCCGCTGTGGATTCTGCTGTCAGGGGCAGACGACGGTTTCTCTTAATCAGGCTGATCAGCGGCGGATGGTCAGTGCCCTTGGCCTTTCTGAGCAGGAGGTCGAAAAGAGATTCTGGCGGCGGAGTGGCAGCCTGGTGCAGATGAAGACCGTAGACGGCCACTGCGTTTTCTTTGCCGAGGGCTGCACTGTCCACCCGGGTCGCCCCTGGCGCTGTGCCCAGTGGCCTCTTCATCCTTCAATACTCAGTGACGAAAACAACTTTACTACCATTGCCGACTCCTGCCCCGGGATCAAAAGGGAAGTCGGTTATGACCATTTCTGTCGAATCCTTCGAGAACTTCTGGAAAAATCTGCTCAGGGGAGTTGACCCGATCTCCGGGGGAAGAACTTCGAAAAATCATGTTCTGCTCAACCATTCCGGCCAGAATTGGCAATGAAGCACCAGCTTATCTTCCTCGGCAAGTTCAAAGAGCCCTACATCGCCAAAGGGGTCACAGAGTATCTCACCCGGCTGGAACACTACACCACCGTCGTCATTACCACCCTTAAAGAGAAAAAGTCCCGCCGTGGCGGACAAGGTGGTCCTGCCGGCGAAGGCGCCCAACTTCTCGGGGCAGTCACCCCCGGGGCCTTTCTGATCGTCCTTGATGCAACTGGGCAGCAGTTTTCCTCAAAAGCGTTTGCCGAAAGGATTTCCCAGCTTGAACAGCGGGGAA
>JAZBOD010000263.1:0-11993 GCA_036350955.1 Desulforhopalus sp.
AAACGGGCCGACAATCTTCTCCAGCTCAGCCAGTGAGCATGCGGCATAGCGGCACTTTTCCGCCTTATAGGCATGGGCATCACCGCTGATTTTTTCCCAGAGGAGATAGTTGGCCAAATGGGTAGAGCGAACCTCGATATGTTCTCTTGCCGGCAGCTGGTGAAAATTGCCTGGAAAGCAGATCACCCCGCTGGTCAGGTCGACCGGCAGTTCCGGTCTTCTATAAGTAAACCGGTCGCCGCTGTTATAAAAAATTATGGTGCGGTCGACCGGCAGGGATGAAGGTTTTTGCCGATTGAGCAGGTAGATGTTTTCCACAAAACCAAGCCGTTCGCTGCTCTCTTCGCTGGAGGGTTTACCGAGGAGCTGGTAGGTCTCGCGGTGGCCGATGGTCGAGAGGATATAGTCACAGGCGAGTTCTTCGCCAGTCTCAAAGACCACCCCCGCCACCCGCTTACCGTCATGGATGATCTTTTTCACCCCGCAACCGGTGCGGACAGTACCGCCAAGGAAGCGATAGTGGTCAAGGAGGAGATCAAGCAGATCCTTGATCGTTCCGCTCGGGCGGAACATCCCCTCCTGATAGATGGCGCGAAACATGATGGCGAACTGGCTGAGATCGATATCTTCTGCATGGCTCGAACCGTAATAGAGCAGGGGACAGAGCAGCATCTCCGCGAGCAGGGGGTCGTGCAGGCGATTTTTGAGAAAGTCCCGGGTTGATACAAAAGGGCGAACGACAAAGGGGTCGAAGTGGTTGAGGAAATCGAGCAGTTCAGTGAAGCCGTCGATGGATCCTGGGAATTGCCGCTCGATCTCGCTGTTCAACAGCTGTGGATCGTTGGCAAAACGCAGTCGGCCTGATCCGAGAAAGAGCACTTCGCTTTGCCGTTGCTGGCAAAAACTGAACTGGTCCCGGTGCAGTTTCAGCTGGCGGAGGAGGCGATTGAGTGGTGCTTTTTTCTTGGCGGGTTCGGCGTAGTTGGTGATTGCATGGAGCCCGGTTTCGAGCAGGGTGCCGTTGCGAAAAAAATAGGAATTAAGACCACCAAGGCGGAAATGCTTTTCAACGAGGAGAACATCTGGAGTGAATCGGGCGGCCCGGATGGCGGCAGCCAGTCCAGAGAGGCCGCCGCCAATAACCAGCAGAGGGACTTTCACCGCATCAGGCGTTTTTCAGCAGGGGTTCCAGGTAGGTGATACAGCTGTTGAGGCTGGCAAGGTGTGGATAGTCTTCCTCGGGGATCTGCAGTTTATGGCGTTTACGCAGTTCCATCACGATATCGAGAAAATCCATGGAATCAAGATCGAGTTGGTCACGGAGAGGCTGGTCCGGGTCAAGATCGGTGAAATCCGCCTCATCATCGATATCTTTAATTATTTCTAAAATGAGTTCTTTTATTTCTGAGCTGGTCATGAAAATCTCCGGATGGGTCGTGGGGCAAAGAGTATCAGAGTAACTGTAACTCCTCGAAGATATCGGGAGTTCATATTTTGTCAATGGCAAAACGCCCAAGATACCATATCTGGTTCTGGTTGTTGAGGCTTATTCATAATTTTTATGTAAAAATCGCCGTGCCCATCCTGCCTGGTCTTACCTCCAACTGGGGGGTACCAACCAGCAATCCCCTAAGGCATCAAAGTGGTGCGTAGACGCACCCTGCGCCTGTTTGGCCTTACCTCGGCTGCGGTGGACAACTGGCAGCTCACTGTAGGGTGCGCACCGCGCACCAACAAGAGCCAGGCAGGACACGGCAGCATAATGGTGCGTATGAGACGCACCCTACGGCAGCTGAATCGGCCGGCAGATGGGCGATCCCCGGGACTGTCTGGCCACCCCAGTTGCAGATGTCGTGTCCGCAAGCCTATTTTAACGTTTGTCTCCAGTCTGCTGGCCATATCTCCAGCTCTGGTGCTCGGGCCAATTCGTCAGGCAGGAGAGCCCGGATATCGGCGAACGATGATGGTGGAATTGATGCCGACCATCCCGAATGAGTTGTTGAGAATAGTCTCTACCCGGGGCAGTGTAACCGGGTGGTTGAGCACCAGGTTGTCCAGGGCACACTCTGGATCCAGCTGGTCGACGTTGATCGTCGGATGGACGATATGGTCGGTGAAGGCCGGTAGATTGCCGGCCAGTTCAAGGACTCCGGCAGCACCCATGGCATGACCGATAATGCTTTTGGTATTGTTGATATAGGTCGTGCTGCAACCGGCAAACACCTCGCGGATCGCCTTGCACTCTTCAATATCACCCTGCCTGGTTCCAGTGGCGTGGGTATTGAGGATATCAATATCTTCTGGGTTGAGACCGGCACGCTCGAGGGCGAGACGCATGCATTCCGCCTGCCTTGGTCCATAGGGCAGGACAAAGTCCCGCGCATCGGAGTTCATTGCGTAGCCGACGATTTCACCGAAGATCGGGGCGCCACGCTCCAGCGCCCGGTCAAGATACTCGAGGGTGTAGATACAGCCTCCTTCGGAGATGACTATACCGTTGCGCGCCTGGTCAAAGGGTCTGCTCGCCCGGCGGGGATCGGCTGCTTCGGCGAGGGCACCCTGGGCCTTAAAGCTGGCAAAGATGCCAAAAGAGCCGACCGATTCGGAAATTCCTCCGGCCAGCGCCATGTCCACTTCGCCGAGGCGCAGCATCTGTACGGCCTGAATCAACGAGGCGTTGCCGGCGGCGCAGGCCGCACCGATGACATAATGTGGACCGGTGATTCCCAGATTCATGGTGATCTCACCGGCGGGATTATTCAGAACTGTTCTGGGATTATGGTGATGTGTCCAATAGTCGACGTTGTAGTTGTACTGGCTGATATTGTAGACTTCGTTTTCGGTTTCTACTGTGCCGTGTTCAGTGAGGCCAATGTAGACCCCTATCCGTGCGCGGTCGTAGCTTTGCAGGTCGAGATGAGCGGAGGCAAGGGCTTCATTGGCGCAATACACCCCGAGGCAACCGGCGCGGGTCCCTTTTTTGTTCTCTTTTTTCTTGCGATAGCGGGTTTCCGGGAAGCTGCAGATTCCTGCTGCCGCCTTGCCAAAATAGCGCAGATCGATCTCAGTTATCTCGCTGTCGCCGTTGATCAGTTTTTCCCGGTATTCCGCCAGGGATGAGGCGTTGGGCGCGGCAAGGCCGACCCCGGTAATGACTATTCTGCGGTGTATCATGGTTGAGTCACACGAGATGCTGCGCTAACGGGCGCTTTCGGGTGTGGGGCAGCAAGCGAAAAGCTCGGGTGGCCCCTTGAGTGGCTTCCTGCTTCGGCGGACGAGGCAGGACCCTCAAATTTAGAGCAGTTCCGAGGAAAATTCAAGATGATTCGGCTCCCCTTCTTTACCCTGATAGGCCGAGATGATCTCACTTCCGGTAGGGTATGTGGTTTATCAGCAAGATTCTTTTTGAGGATAATCGGAAGATAAGGTAGAGTAAAAGGTTAACCATGTGGCCAGCGGAGAGGGATCATCTGTGTGGACCACTTGGTGGCCCTTTATCCCTGGTACCCTTGCCGAATCGGTGAACATGAAGTCTACCCAGAAGATTATTTCCCTTCAGGAGATCAAAAATGATCTCATTCTCTCCGAAGAGGCGCGAAAAAATCTTCGTTTCGACCATAATCTCCAGAGCTTTCTCGATGGCAATACCCACGTCCTGAGTAACAACGAGTTTATCCAAAGATTGACCGAAATCCTGCTGGCTCCTGAAAAACCAAACGATGCTCAGCTGGGTCAGTTATTTGGTCGACTCGGCGCCGTGGCGGTGATCAGCGACCAAGCTCTTCGTGAGCGGGTTCTCGCTTTGCTGTCGCAGAGCATTGTTCACCTGCTTCGCCGTAATGACCGGGAAATGCTGCTCCTTCTTGCCCCGGCCTGCTGGAAGTGGCTCGAGTACGAGACGGAAGTGCTCTCCGGGCTGGAGGTGATGCACCGAAGGGTCGAGGAGATTACCGACTGGTTACTTCTCAATCGCTATTGGACCGAAGCCGAGAAAATCATGCGCAGCCTCTCCCGGATCAGGAGCGGCAGGCTCGATAAAAGCAAGACCATCGTCACCCTGGTAACCAGAACTATCGAGAACCTCTCAAACCGTGGGGTGATCGAGGCCTTGACCGACGGATATCTGCGGGAACAGCCGGAACGCCGGCGGGGGATTTCCAGCCTGCTCACCGCCCTTGGCCGGCCTGCTGCGGTCTATCTTTTGCGGCGGATTTTTGAGAGCCACAGCCGCGGTGAACGGCTGAACCTGATTGAACTGGCCGCCGGTTTCGGACCGACTATCGTCCCGATACTTACCGAAAACCTGGATAAAAAGCCTCCCTGGGCTGCTCTGCGGAATATCATCTGCATTGTTGCGGCACTAGGTGATCCCGGCTTGTACCGGATTATCCGCCCCTACCTTGACCACGAAGACGAACGGGTGCAGCGGGAGATGATCAGCAGTGTGGTCAAACTTGGTGGCTAGGAGAAGGTGGAGCGCTTGATCGAAGGTTTAGCCGCGGTCAACGATCGGCTGAAAATTCAGGTTATCCGCCTGCTCCTTCAAGAAAACTCCGGTCAGGAAAGTATCCTTTCCGCCTTTATTGCGCTGATCGGTAAACGGAAAACCTTTTCGATTCGCTCCGGCAATGAACTGCTCAGCGCCCTGGTTGTTGCCTTACGGTCCTTTCCCGGGCGACAATCGGTGGATCTGCTCCTGAAAATTCGCGGGGAATATGAGGTTGTCCCCGGTGGGGATCGGATTCTTTTTCTGATAGATGAGGCGTTGAGAGTCATTGAACCGCAATGGCGGCATCAACGGCAAATTGTCGACGATCAGCAGGACACTGTCACCTTTGGCAGTGACCCAATGGAACAGCAGCAGGCCTATGAGCGGATCCAGCGGGTGGAGAGCAAAGTGCGCAGCTTGCAGAAAAGCGGCGATGCCGATGCCGCCGGCCGACTGATCTATGATGAAGCCTCGACCGCCGCCCAGGACAAAGATTTTCTTGTGGCAGAAATGCTCCGGGATCGATTGCTTGAGGTCAATCCGCTCGCCTTGGCTGATGCCATTGCCCTTGAGGAGTTCATCGAAGAGCAGAAGAGTACGGCAATCAGCAGTCACCATGTCGAGATCTGGCAGGAACTTCATGCCCGGATGACCGGAGAAGAGTTTAATGCCCTCTATTTTCGGATGCGCCAGGAAAATTATCGTGAGGGGGAAAATATCGTCCGGGTCGGTGAAGCCGACAGCAGTCTCTATTTTCTTAATTCCGGCTACATTAGTCTCAACTGCCGGGTGAGCGGTCAGGAGATCTTCCTCAAACGGGTCACCCCCGGCACAGTGCTTGGCTGGGAACAGTTCCTCGCTACCTCCGTGTGGACGTATGGCCTGACCGCCATCTCCGAGGTGCAGGTGCAGGTCCTCGAGCTGGCTCTGTTTCAAGAACTGGTCGAACTGTTCCCTGCTGTCGGTATGACCCTGGAGTGGTACTGTCAAAAACACACCCGTGTTCCGGAATTGCTGAAAATGTCAGGGAAAGATCGACGCGATTTTCCCCGTTATGCGCTGACTCTGACCATCCGGAACACCCTTCTTGACCAGTTCGGCAGCAAGGGACGGCGGATGTTTCGCGGAGAACTGGTGGATATTTCTCAGATCGGTCTGGCTTTTGCCGTGCGCATCAGCAGCAGTCAGAATGCCCGCCTGCTGCTTGGCAGGCAGATCAGCTCGGTGATCACCGCCTACGGTGAGGATCTCCCGGAGTGTCGAGGAGTGATTGTCGGAGTGCGCGGCCATGGCGATCCGCCGGAGGTCTTTACCGTGCACGTCAAACTGGCTGAAGCTATTAACGAGCAGGTCTTTCGCAAGATCCTCTTTTTAGTCCGCTGAGGGATCGGCTGGGCCATTCTTTAAAAGAGGTGAAAATGCCGAGGAACACTTTTTCTGTCCGGAATCTGCAGATTTCGCCGCCGCTCGCCCTGGCGCCGATGGTCGGCCTTTCCCACTCCGCCCTGCGCAGTCTGGTGCAGGAGGAGGGCGGTGTCGGCCTGCTGTTTACTGAAATGCTTGCTGCTAGGCGTGTCCCCCACGACAACCCCCGCTGTTCGCCCCTGCTGGTCCGCAGCTCCGAGGAGCGACCACTGTTTTATCAACTGGTGGCTGCCGACCCGCAGTTGATTGCTCCGGCTGTTGAAAAACTGCATCAACTTGATGCTCAGGGAATCGACCTGAATCTTGGCTGCCCAGCTCCGCTACTCAGAAAACAGGGGGCGGGTGCAACCCTAGTTGGCAATCGGCGCGCTTTGACCGATATTTTGCAAGAGTTGCGGCGGAGAACGGAACTCCCGGTGAGTGTGAAAATTCGCCTGGGTGAACGAGAGGATAGTGGTGAGCTGCTGGCACTATGCCGCGTGTTTGTCGATCAGGGGGTTGATATGCTGACTGTCCATGCCCGGCTCAATGGCGAGAAATTTTGCCGCAGGCCGCGGTGGCATCTCATTTCGGCAATCAAGGAGAAGATTCACCTGCCGGTGTTGGCCAACGGCGGGATCTTTACCGTTGAGGATGCCCGAAAATGTCTGGACCAGTCCGGGGCGGACGGCTTGATGCTCGGCCGGGGGGTGGTGACCAGGCCATGGCTTTGTGCCGATATCGCCACCGAACTCTTCGATCTGCCTCATAGCCGGTCGATGCGGACGCCGGCACAACTCTATTGCCGGTATATCGCGCTGATTGAGGAGCGTTTTGCTCCGGAGAGACGGCTTGGCCGCCTGAAACAGTTTACCCACTACTTTGCCGCCGGTTTTCCCTTTGGTCATCACCTGACCGCAGCCGTTCAGGGAAGTGGAACCCTTGCCGAGGCGGTAGACCGGGCCGGCCTCTTTTTTGAGCAAAACGCATTAAAGCCCTGAAAATTTAAGCTATGGAGAAAAAGCGATGATTGAATTGTTGAAAAAGACCATTCTTACCGGCCTCGGCGTTGCCTCGCTTACCCGGGACAAAATCGAACAACTTGGCCGCGAGTTAAGCGACAAGGGAAAAATGACCGAGCAGGAAGGACAGAAATTTGTCGAGGAGATGCAGAAACTGGCCGAGGAGTCCCGCACATCTCTGCAAAAGCAGACCGAGAAGGTCGTTGAATCAGCCCTGGCGAAAATGCATCTCGCCCGGGCCGCGGATATGGATGAGCTCAAGCAGGAGATCGCTGCCCTGCGGGCTGAAATTGAGGCAATTCGAACGGAAAAAGAATAAGCATTTCTCTACGAAAATCGCTTTGCTCAGGCTGCCTGATCTTGCTCCGAAGCTGCGCGGCGAACCAGCCAGAGGAAAACGGTGCGTATGACGCACCCTACGAAAGGCTTCTGCAGAATACCTCACTGTGGGTGCGGACTGCGCACCGGCCAGCCAAAAATCTCAGCAGAATGTATCTCTAACGTAGGGTGCGCACCGCGCACCAACAGAAAGAGCTGGTCTCATGCAATCGCGCTCAGCCCCGTCGTCGGCGCCGCAGTACTCCGCCGAACTTTTCGGCGAGGAGAACCAGTTCCGGCAGGCGGAGACGGTGGAGGGTAAAGGTGTAGCAGAGCGCTGCGACGCCGATTAGCAGGAAGAGTGCCAGGCCCTGGCTGGGGATCGAGCCGTGCAGCCACGGGTTGAACCAGGGTAGCGCCAGGTAGAGAAGTGCGGCGAGGATGGCGGTGGCGAGGAGGATTTTCGCCAGGTTCTTCAGCAGCGTGAAAAGCTTATACCCGTTGAGACAGCGATAGAGGACGACCATCAGAAAGAGAAAATTGATGGTCATCGTCGCCGAGGTGGATAGGGCAATGGCCAGGTGGCCAAAGCGGTCGATGGTCAAACTGATGATGGCAATATTGAAACCGATAGCCAGAAAGCTGGCGATCACCGGGTAACGGGTCTTGTCAAGGGCGTAAAAGGCCGGGACCAGGACCTTGTTGGCTGAATAGGCAAACAGCCCGATAGCGTAAAGGGCCAGGGTCTGGCCGGTTGCCAGGGTATCGGCAGCGGTGAAGGCCCCGTGTTCGAAGATCAGCCGGATGATCGGCTGGGAAAGCAGGATAAGTCCGGCGGTTGCCGGCAGAGTCAGGGCAAAGACCATGGTCAGGGAGGAGATCATGGTCTCTTTCATTTCGGCAATCTCCTTGTTGGCCGCCTGACGGGCGAGAACCGGGAGAATGGCGATTGCCAGGGCCACCCCGAATACGCCGATCGGCAGTTGCACCAGGCGAAAAGCGTAGTAGAGCCAGGAGACCGACCCCTCGATACAGGAAGCGGCGAAATTGGTGTTGATGAAAATATTGATCTGGGTGGCGGAGAGGCCGATGGTGGCAGGGACCATCAGGGTCAAAACCCTTCGCAGACCGGGGTCGCCCAAGTCAAGCACCGGACGGTAGCGAAAGCCGGTGGCAAAGAGGGCGGGGAGTTGCACAGCCAGTTGCAACAGGCCGCCGATCAGGGTACCGATGGCCATGCCGACGATCGCCGGTTGACCATACCGAGGGAGGATAAAGGCCAGGCTGGTGCCGCCGATGATCGAGCCCAGATTAAAAAAGCTCGATGCCAGTGCCGGGATAAAAAATTTCCCCTTGGTGTTGAGAATCCCCATCACCACCGCCGACATGGAGATAAAGACGAGAAAGGGGAGCATGATTCTCGTCAGTTTTTCGGTGAGTTCTGTTTTGCCGGCTACCAGGCTGAAGTCCGGGGCGAGCAGGGAAACTATCCCGCCGGCGGCGTAGACCCCGACCAGGGTGAGAATGCTCAGCAGGACCAGGATAAAGGTCAGGACATTGGCGGCCAGCCGCCAGGTCTCACTCTGGCTGCGGGTTGAATCGTAGGCGGAGAAAACCGTGACAAAGGCTGCGGAAAGGGCTCCTTCGGCGAAGAGATCACGGAGGAGATTGGGAATGCGAAAGGCTACGACAAAGGCATCGTAGGTGTAGCCGGCACCGAACAGAGCGGCGAAAACCTGTTCCCTGACCAGGCCGAGTACCCGGCTGCACATCACCGCGATACCGACCGCGGCCGCCGAACCGGCAATAGTGTTGTTCCTCGGTTTTTGTTCTGTCAATGGCCACGGTGTCCGATGAAAAACGAGAGTAATGGGTCGCCGGCCAACCATACCTTGGTTAAAGTCTTTCCGCCACAAAATCATCTTTCCGGAAAGCTTCCAGCTGATGAGCCGCAGCTCTTCCCGACAACCCTCAATCGATTCCCTCTTGACTTTGTGTTTTGAAGTTGAATATATGGTATGCGCTTAACGGTTCCGAGCGGTTCCTTCGCCATCCTTCAGGGAGGCAGCAGGGCCTTGGCCTTGCCAGGAAGCCCATGGCGCAGGACGGCTTGACGGATCTATGCGCTTGACAGACTACAACGCACTGAAAATTCGTCGTTTTAGAGGAGATACAGATGCAGGATACGAAGATGGTACGAAATGTTGCCCTGATCGGTCATGGAAATTGCGGAAAAACCTCCCTTGCCGAGGCCTTGCTCTTCTCCGCCGGGAAAATTAATCGCCTGGGGAAGGTCGATGACGGCACGGCGGTGATGGATTATGACGAGGAAGAGACCACTCGAAAAATCTCGATCAATTCCGGTTTTCATAATTACACCTGGAAAAAACATCACGTTTTCCTGATCGATACCCCAGGGGATGACAATTTCCTCAACGAAACCATCTTTGCCTCGCACGTTTGCGACAATGCCTTATTTATCGTTGGCGCGGTCCTCGGGGTTAAAGGGCAGACCATCAAGTTCGCCCGGATTATCAAGGATCAGGCTCTGCCGACCATCCTCGCGATCAGCAAAATGGACCGGGAGAGAGCCGATTTCCAGCGGACCCTGGACCAGATCAGGGAGTCGCTCCCCTTGAATCCGGTAGTCATCCAGCTGCCGATTGGCGCCGAGGACTCCTTCCGCGGTTTTGTCGACCTGGTCGATGAAAAAGCCTACCTGTTTGATGGCGACAAGGGTGGGGTCAAACCCACCGAAATCCCCTCAGACATGCTGGCAGAAGTGGCCTCCCTGCGTGAAGCGATGATGGAGAGCGTTGCTGAAACCGACGATGAACTGATCGAAAAATTTCTCGAAGAGGGCGAACTGAGTCACGAAGAACTGGTGGATGGTTTGCGCAAAGGGGTTGCCAGGGCAGCGATTGCCCCGGTCTGCGTCTGTTCGGCAACGCACAACAAGGGAACGGTGCCGATTCTTGATATTATCAACAACTATCTCCCTTGTCCGGCCGAGCGGCAGCCAATTGCCGCCCATAAAATCGACAGCCAGGAGCTCGTCGAGATAGCACCTCGGGAAGATGGTCCATTTTCCGCGCTGGTGTTCAAAACCATGGCAGATCCCTATGCCGGGAGATTGACGATTTTCCGGGTCTTCAGCGGAATCCTCAAAGGAGACAGCTTTTATAACGCCAACAAGAAAACTGCGGAGCGCTTCGGCCAACTCTATGTCATGGAGGGCAAAGAGCAGAAACCGGTGGATGCCGCCGGCCCCGGGATGATCATTGCCGTAGCCAAACTGAAAGAAACCACCACCGGCGATACGCTCTGTGATTCTGCGCACCCTCTGGTGATTGTCGCTCCTCAGCCGTTAAAACCGGTTATTTCCTATGCGGTAAGTGCCAAAAAGGGCGAGGAGGAAAAGGTCTTTTCGGCGATTACCCGAATGCTTGATGAAGATCAGACCCTCAGCCTCACCCGCCAGAGCCAGACCCGACAGGTGCTTCTTTCCGGTGTCGGCCGGGTTCATCTCGATGTAATCGGTTCGAAAATTAAACGAAAGTTTGGCGTGGAAATGGAGTTGAGCACCCCGAAAGTTCCCTATATGGAGACGATTCGCTCGTCGGCCCGGGTTCAAGGGCGGCATAAAAAGCAGAGCGGGGGGCGCGGCCAGTACGGCGATTGCTGGATCGAAATTTCGCCGCTACCTGGTGGCGGGTATGAATTTGTCGACCAGATTGTCGGCGGGGTTATTCCTCAGCAGTATCGACCGGCGGTGGATAAGGGTATCCAGGAGGCTATGGAAAAAGGGGTGCTTGCCGGGTACCCGGTGATCGATGTGCGGATTGCCCTGGTCGACGGGACCTTCCACAACGTCGATTCTTCGGAGATGGCGTTTAAAATCGCCGGTTCCCTGGCCTTTAAAAAGGGTGCCCAGGAGGCCGGCCTGGTTCTCCTCGAACCCTATGTCAATATGGAGATCAAGGTCGGCAAGGAGAGTGTCGGCGATGTCATGGGCGACCTCAATTCACGGCGGGGCAAGGTGATGGGGATGGACTCCGAAGACGGCCTGGAGATTATCAATGCCCAGGTTCCCCAATCGGAGGTTCTCTCCTATGCCACTGATTTGACATCGATGACCGGCGGTCTCGGCAGCTTTACCGTCAGTTTTTCCCACTATGAGGAGGTACCGGCTCAGATAGCCGAGAAGATCGTCGCCGAAGCCAACCTTGACCATGGTTAACCCCAAAGAGGAGTCCGGCACACCCGCCCGTTTCTACCGCTTTGCGGTGATCACCATGAGCGACAAGGGCTTTCGGGGTGAGCGGGAGGACACCAGCGGTGCCTATCTCAAGGCGGCGCTGAGCGACGAGGGCTTTGTCGCCGCCGACTACCGGGTGGTTCCCGATGACCTCAAGGCCATCGTTGAGGTGGTCCACGAGATGATCGATCAGCAGGGAATAGACCTGATTGTCACTACCGGCGGTACTGGACTTTCGCCGCGGGATGTTACGCCCGAGGCGATGAGTCTGGTCTTTGAGCGGGAAATTCCCGGGATGGCTGAGGCAATGCGCAGTGCCAGCCTGTTGAAAACATCCAGGGGGATGCTCTCCCGGGGACGTGCCGGCAGCCGGGGGAAAAGCCTGATTATCAATCTCCCCGGAAGTCTCAAGGCGGCCCGGGAAAATCTTGAGGTGGTCTTGCCGGTAATCCGCCATGCCCTGGAAAAAATCCAGGGTGACCCCTCTGATTGCGGGGGGATG
>JAZBOD010000264.1:0-12406 GCA_036350955.1 Desulforhopalus sp.
TAGGATTTCGCCCAGTATACCGGGAGATCCAAGGCGTTCTCAATCGCCCGTTTCACCACCCGGCCAAACATCTTGCTGTCCTCGACAAGAAGAATCTGGCCCATATCTCTGTCCCGCTATCCCGGTTGACCCGCTTTTTCCACCTGTAATCCTTTCATCCTATGGCAAACCGCACCGCAGAGTCAACTGATTTTGCCCCAGGCGTCAGCCCGGCCAGCTTCGGCTACGCAACTTTGGTTCGTTTTACCTCTCTGCCATTGTTCAACAGATGCCGGACGGCAACACGATCACCCTGGGTGAGCAACCTGGCTAAAAAAAAAGCCGCGGCTCGGGGTAAACCCAAACCGCGGCGTGACAACTGGCCAGACTCAGAGAGCGGCGTGTCGCCTACCAGATCTCAAACTCGCCGGAGGGCATACACTCGCACTCGGCGTTGAGATATTTGACCGTGTACCCGGCTTCGCGGAGCAATTTATAGCCCATCTCTCCACGGGCCCCGGTCTTACAGTGGACGACGATAAATTTGTTCATCGGAATTTCCGCCATCCTTTTGTCCATCTCTTCCAGCGGGATGTTCACCGCGCCGGGGAAATGGCCGGTATCATATTCCACTGCGGTACGGGTATCGACAATGTGGATCAGGTCAGATTGCAGCGATTTGGTAAAATCGGTGATTGAGATCTCGCCCACGCCGAGCTTTCTCTCCCAGGCAATAGGCTCGTCATCGCTGACGGCCAGAGCCGGGCCCTGCTGCAGCTGCTTGCCGCCGGCAGTCCAGCTCTCCACGGCGTTGTAGAAACCATAGACGCTTTTATAACCCACTTCGCGCGCTTCCTTGCGGGCGGCATCAATGTCCTTATCACTGTCGGAATAGAGGTAGATCGGCGCACCAAGGGCTTTGGGCAGGACAAACTCCGCCTCATCCATAAAAGTGGCAAAAGGAATTGAATAGGCTTTGGGGATATGGCCACCTTCCACTTTGGCCGGCTCGCGCAGGTCAATGATCACGACCGATTCGTTTTCGATATAGTCCAGTGCCGGAACAGTCCGGTTGCCCTTCTTATTCCAGGCGGGTTGACCTTCAACGTAAACCAGCGGGTTGTTATGGCCCCATTTGACCGCCAGACCGGCGGATTTCGGACTCATAACTCAGGTAGGC
This sequence comes from Desulforhopalus sp., assembly GCA_036350955.1. GTDB lineage: Bacteria > Desulfobacterota > Desulfobulbia > Desulfobulbales > Desulfocapsaceae > Desulforhopalus_A. Next base: position 1,160 of record JAZBOD010000264.1, read on the forward strand.
CCTCCACAATAGAAAACCAGTTGCTTATCCTTGTACGGTTCGAGCAGTTTGGCCCCCTCATCGCCCAGTTGTACCAGTTTGGCAAAGGGGATGGAGACCGCACCGGGGATATGGCTTTCGTTGTACCTGGCCACCGGTCGGGAATCAACGATAACCACCTTTCCTTCCTTGACCATTTCGACCAGCGCCTCGGTCTTCACCTCAGTGGTCCCCGGCATCAGCTCAACCATTACCAGGGAGATACTGGTGGCGATATTCGCCCCATCGACCACCTTGAAGTCGGCAGTGATCATCTCGTCATTTTTCAGCTCACTGATGGAATCTACTCCGTTCACCGTGGTTTCGTCGGTGAATTTCAGCAGGAAAAAGCTGCCATCCGGTGGGGTCAAGGCAATGGTTTTGGCTTTCTGGGAGATATTGCCGATCTTTCCTTTGACATGGGTCCCTTCGGCCTTTGCCGCTTCAGCAGCCTGGGCGTGGTACGTCGACGACGGCACCACGACGGCCTGCACCAGCAACACATTGGCGGCAAGCAGCGCGGCCAGGCCGAGCTTTAAAACCGTTTTCTTCATTATCCACCTCTTTGGTTTACTTTCGTGTCCAGGGAAATCCCCTGCCTGGTGACGCGAAGCAGCGTCACCGCCCTCTCCCTTCCTCTGGGATTGCTCCAGCCAACAATCGGCCATGAACTCTGCAATACAAAATATGTGAAGAATAACCAGTCGTTGAAGAATTAGAAACTCTGGGGAAGGAAGTTTAACAATTAAACTACATTGTAATATACCGGTGTCGAGTTGGCAACCCTTTAATCGGCTAAAAGGCGGCAAATTATTCGCCCTGATTGAAAAGTGAAGCCAGCAAGTGACCCAGACCAGACTGCACAGCCCTGGTTCAAGAAAAGGTTTTCGGTGGGATACCTGGCACCGATGCCTTAGGCCAGCTGCCGGCAGCCGGTTTCCCGGGTGAAGAAGAGCAGGACAAAACTCACCACCATCCACAGGACCATCAGGGTGAACCCGGCCCGATAGGCATCAGCACCATAGAGCCGCACCCCCTCAGCCACCTCCCCCAGCCAGAGACGATCAAGGACCAGGCCGATGGCCGGTTGGAGAAGCATTGGCCCAGACATCACCCCCATGTTGACCACCCCGGCTGAGGTCCCGGCCAGGTCAACGGGGACGGACTCCCTGACAAAGGCGAAACTGATGATCATGCACCCGGAGGCAAAGCCGGTGATGAGCAGGGCAAGCGCCAACCCAGCAAGCGGAATACCAGGGAGATAGACAACCACCGCCCAGCCGGCCAGGGCTATGCCGCAACCAGAGAGATAGATCCTTTTCCGGTTACCGAGACGATCCGAAAGCCAGCCGAAAAAAGGTCCACCAACCGCCCAGGCAACCAGCAGCGCCGAGGTAAGGGTTGCCGCTTCGGCGGTTGCCAGCCCATAGTGGGTGGTCAGATAGGGAACACCCCACAGACCGGCAAAGGAGAGCACACTGCCCACCACCCTGGCGGGGATAATACAGAGCAGGGCAGTGTTCCGATGGCCGAACACCTGGCCTATACCGGCAGCGGCACTGGCTGCTTTTCCCTGCACAGGTTTCCCTCCACCATAATCGTCATAGCCTCTCTCGCTCGGGTAGTCCCGAACCAGCAGCCAAGTCAGCAGCGCTACCGCCAGGGTCACCAGAGCTGAGAGGATCATCACCGATCGCCAGCCCCACAGGTCGACGGCAAGACGCAGGGGCGGCCCGGCCGACACTGCCCCAAGAATACCGAAGAACAGCGCCATTCCGGAAAGCAGAGCATAATATCGGGGGGCAAACCAGTTGGCGGCAATCTTCAACACCCCGACAAAAGCGACAGCCACCGAGGCCCCAACCAGCAGGCGGCCCGCGCCGGCCAGATAAATCCCCGGGGCAAGGGCAAAGAGCAAGGCACCGACCGAGGTTACCAGCGAAGCAGCAGAGAGCAGCCGCCTCGGTCCCCAGCGATCAGCGAGAATTCCCGTGGGGATCTGCATCGCCACATAGCTGTAGAAATAGAGCGCGGAAAGATTACCGAGGGCAGCGGCACTGATCGCAAAATCCCGCATCAGTTCAGCGGTGATCACCGCCGGAGCCACCCGGTGGAAAAAGGCGATCAGGTAGAACAGCGCGCCACAGCACCAGACCAGCAGGGCACTCTTTACAGGTGGAGTCATCTTTTCCAGGAGAAACTGATCGAGGGAGCAGAGTTGGGAGGATCCCGTAAGCCGGGATGCTACCAGAACCGGATGGTCCCGTCAGTCTTTATTTTTGTCCAGACTGACGCTTTGAGAGCAAACAAACCGCCTGTAGCCTCTGGCAAGTTACCCTGCCGGTACCAGGCCGGCAGAATGATTCCCACCGGCCTGGGCCAGCGGAAAGCTCAAGGTGAAATTGGTGCCGACATCGGGGGTGGAGTGGACATCGATATAGCCCTGATGGGCATCAACGACCTCCTTGACCAGGGCCAGGCCGAGACCTGAACCGGTAATATGTCGGGTCGCCTTAGCCTTTACCCGGAAAAACCGGTCAAAGATGTGGGGAAGATCTTTCGCGCCGATGCCTATCCCGGAATCGGTGACCGAGAGGGTGGCAAAGCCGCCGGCGACCGTAGTGGCCAGCACCACCCGGCCGCCTTCTGGGGTATATTTGATACTGTTGGAGACAATGTTCATGATTGCCGTGCGCAGATGGTCATAATCGACATTGAACCACCACTCCTCAGCGCAGGGCTGGTATTCAACGGCGATCCCTTTGGCTTCAGCCTGAGGTCGAGCAATGTCGATCACCTCCCGGATAATATCCTCCCCCTTTACCGGTTCAAGATTAAAGACCACCGTGCCGCTCTCCAGCTTGGCCAGATTGAGGAGATTGTCGATCAGCCGGAGAAGGTCTTTGGTCCGGGTGGTCATCCGGCGGTGCAGGGCGTTGCAGTTATTGGCGGCCTCATGCTCACAGCCTACCTGCAGGGCATAAATCATCTGCTCGACCGAGGCCAGCGGCGATTTCAGTTCGTGGGCCACCATGGCGACGAAATCAGATTTCATCCGGTCAATTTCCTTGTGGGCGGTAATATCGCCAAAGGTGGTGACGGTACCGATAACCGCCCCCTGCTCATTGGTCACCGGCGAGCAGTAGGCCCGCAGATACTTGCGGGAAATGGTTCCCGGGGAAAACTCCCGGATAACCACGACCGATTTATCCATCGCCTCCTTGACCATGGCGACTGCAGTCCGGTCACGGATCGAGGCGGCCAGTGGCTTACCGATCACCGGATCGGTCTGGATCTCAAGAATCTTGATTGCCGCCGGGTTGTGAAGGACCACCACCCCTTCGGTATCGGTGATGATTACCGCATCGGCCATACAGCCGAATACCGTCTTCAGCCGGCTCTGGGATTTGTCGATCGCCTCAAGTCCCCGATTTTTCTCATCACGCAACTGCTCGGTCTCCGCCTGCATCCGCATCCGTTCGATGGCGCGATCAATCACCAGACGGATATAGTCAGGGGTAAAGGGCTTGCCGACAAAGTCAAATGCCCCCTGTTTCATTGCCGTTACCGCTTTTTCCACCGTGGCAAAACCGGTAATGACGATGACCTGGATATGCGGCTGGTGCTCCCTGACCCAGTTGAGCACGGCAAAGCCATCCAGTCCGGGCATCATCAGGTCGGTCAGGACAATATCAAAGCTCTGCTCCTGAAGAAACGTCAGACCCTGGTTGCCGTCCTCCGCCTTGGTGATTGCATAGCCTGCTCGGGACAGGGCCCGCTCCACCCCTTCGCGGATGACTTTCTCGTCATCGATGACCAGTATTCGCACTTTGTCCATGTTTTTCCCCGTTCTGGCAGAGCTCAGGCGATTCAACCGCAACCTGCCGATTTTCACCGGAAAGCAACGGAGTCGTCCCTATTTCAGCCAGCTCTTGATCAGTTCCAGCAACTCTGCAGGTTCCACCGGCTTGGGCAGATAATCTTCAGCCTCGCTCTCCAGCATGTCGCGATGGCTGTAGGTGCTGGTGGTGACCCGATCGGCCACCGCAGTCAGCAATATGATCGGGATTTTGGCAGTCTCCGCGTCGGCTTTGAGCCGGGCACAGGTCTCATGGCCGTTCATTACCGGCATCATCACATCGAGGACAATGAGATCGGGTTTTTCTTCGGCAACCGCTTCCAGACCTTCCTGCCCGTCATAGGCGACCCGCACGGCATAGCCGCCGCTTTCCACTATTACCCGCACCGCTTCGACAAAATCCGGATCATCGTCTACCAGCAGAATCTTCTTTTTCTCAGCCATGGCACTCCTCCGTAGTAATCAGGTAACACCCCACAAGGGGGAATAGGTACCTTGGGACAGATTGATTTTTAAAAAAGAACTCAATCTGTAAGGCACTACTCAACGCTCTTTTTCAGTCGACCTGCGGCCGTGGTAAAAGGCCAGCCCCGCCGATGATTTCCGCCAGCTTCTCTTCCCATTCAATGGCCATGACATGCACCCCGGCAATTCCCTTGATCTCTTTGAGTTCCTGAATCTGTTCGATGCACATCTCGATACCTTTGGCGGCCTGTTTTTCTTTGGGCTCCGCTCCGATTCGCTCAACCACCGCATCGGGGATATCCATCCCCGCCACCATCCGTCGCATGAATTTGGCCATACCCGCCGACTTCAACGGGGTAACCCCGGCGAGGATACTGACCCGCTCCGGAAGTCCTTCCCGCCAGGCCTCCTCCATATAGGTCTTGAACTTGGCCATATTGTAGATGCACTGGGTCTGGACAAAATCGACCCCGGCGGCCATTTTCAGCTTTAATCGCGGCACCCGGATCTCAAAGGGATCGGCAAAAGGGTTGACGGCGGCGCCGATAAAGAATTGGGGCGCCCCTTCCAGTTCCCGCCCTGAGGGGAAAACCCCCTCATCGCGCATGGTTTTTGCCAGGTGAATAAGCTGCATCGAGTCGATATCAAAAACGTTTTTCGCCTGAGGATCGTCGCCGAACTTCTGATGATCCCCGGAAAGACAGAGCAGGTTGCGCACCCCCAGCGCCGAAGCGCCAAGCAGGTCAGACTGCAGGGCAATCCGGTTGCGGTCACGGACCACCATCTGGATCAGCGGCTCCAGCCCCTGTTCCTTTAACAGCATGCAGCCGGCCAGCGAACTCATCCGCACCACCGAGGTCTGGTTATCGGTGACATTACAGGCATCGACATTGCCTTTGACCCATGCGGCCTTTTTCCGGACGATTTCCGGATCGGCGCCACGCGGCGGGCCGCATTCGGCGGTCACCGCAAAGTGCCCTGCCACCAGGACCTTTTCCAGATTGCTTCCCGCCTTCATAGTACCATGTCCTCCCTGATGATCCGGCGCGGCCCGCCGTCGCGTGCCGACGACCAGCCTTTGCAGGGTTTCAGTTTACCGTAGTTCTCCATCTGCCCCAGGGCCTTCAAACGATCAATGATCAGCTGCCAGCCGCAGGAAATCTCCTTGTCGACCTCACAGGTACCGCGAACCGAGCCGCCGCAGGGTCCATGGAACAGGGATTTGGCGCAGCGGGTCACCGGACAGATGCCTCCGGTGAGATGCAGCACGCAGTCACCACACCCCTGGCAACGCTCACTCCACTCACCCTGCCGGACGGTAACCCCGAGAAAACCGGTATTGATCCCCGGCAGCAGGGGCGTGGTGGTAAACTTTTCGGCGAGAAACTGGATTCCGGCACCACAGGCAATGGAGAGAACTGCCTGGTAGTCGCCAACATATGGGCGCAGTTGCTCGACGTACTCCGGGTCACACTGGCGTTCCAGGCTCAGTTCACGGATCTCAATGGGTTGGCCTGCGGCCTCCCGGGCCAGGCGCAGGGTGGATGCGAGTACCTGGACCTCCTTGGCCCCACCCACCCGGCAGACGGTGACACAGCCATGACAACCGGCAATGATGATCCGCGCATAGGGGCCAACCATCTCGAGAATCTCTTCAATCGGTTTTGGGGTACCGGTAATCATTGCTGTTCCTCCACGATGGCCTGCCCGCCGCCGGCCCGCGCCAGATTAATCGGGCTTGGGCCAAGCTGCCGGATATTTTCCACAAACTCTACGGTGAAGGCGGCAAATTTCGCCCCCTCGCCGGCACTGAGGTTGTACATCCTGATCCTTTCGGGCCCAAGACTGATCTGTTCAAGGATTTCGTGCACCCGGGCGACCCGCGAGCGGGCCCGGAGGTTGCCGGAGATATAATGGCAGTCGCCTTCCAGGCAACCGATGACCATCACCCCATCCGCGCCGTTCTCAAAGGCCTTCAACAACAGGGTCTCATCGATTCTTCCGGTGCAGGGAAGCAGCACGATGCTGATTGCCGGGGGATAGGATCTTCTTTCCGAACCTGCCAGGTCCGCGGCGGAATACGCTCAATGGCGGCAGGCAAAAACCATCACATTTGGGGAAAACTGCTCCATATGTTCCATCTCCTCCGGTGAAAACCCGGTTCCTCGGGTTCAGGACAGCTGGTACGATTCAATCTTCGCCTCGATATTACAGTCGTCATAGCGACCAAGAGTAATGGTTTTCGCCGGACACTCGGCGACACAGATCCCGCACCCCTGGCAGAGGGCCGGGTTGATCTCCGCCGCATGCTCTTCGTTGATGAACGGCACCCCGTAGGGACAGGCCCGGACACAGGTCAGACAGACCGCACAGTTGGTCGGGTCGACCCGGGAAACGATCGCCGACATGGTCAGGCTCTGCCGCGACAGGAGGGTGGCTGCCCGGGCCACCGCCGCCTGGGCCTGAACGATCGACTCGCCGGCGCTCTTTGGTCCATGAGCGGTTCCGGCCATGAACAGCCCCTCGCTGGGCAGATCCACCGGGCGCAGTTTGGCATGGGCTTCGAGAAAAAATCCGTCGGCGGCGCAGGGTACCCTGAGCATCGAGGCAAGTTCTTCGCTCTTCTGGGCGACCATCCCGGTGGAGAGGACCAGCAGATCGGCCGAGAGATGCAATGGCAGCCCGATTGACGGGTCAGTGAGATCGATCTCAATACCCTCGGCGCTGCAGCTGACCCGCGGGGAATTGTCGGCAGGGCTATAACGGATAAAGTTGACGCCAGCCTGGCGGGCCCGGCGGTAGTCGAGTTCGCCCATCCCGTAGCAGCGCATGTCCCGGTAGAGCACATCGAGTCGCCCACCAGGGTGGGCTTCGAGAAAACGCAGGCCGTTACGCACTGCCTGGTTGCAGCAAACCCGGGAACAGTAGCCGAGATATTCGGGATCCCGTGACCCGGCACACTGCAGCATCACCACCCGCGGTGCAAAGGGCAACTCCGGCGCACCGTCCTCGAGGAAATTGCCGAAATCGGTCTGGGTCATCACCGTGGCATACTCACCGAGACCATGCAGCTCCGGCCGGTGTTCGGTAGCCCCTGTGGCGAGCAGCACCGCGCCGTGGCGGATGGTCCGGGTTGCCCCGGAGGGCATGGCGATTTCCGACTCAAAGGCCCCGACAAATCCGGTCTGGGCGACCAGTTCACTGCCAAGGAGCACCCGGATCCGCTCGTCAGCGGCAATCTCCGTGCGCAGCCCCTGGAGATAGTCAGCCATCTCCCGGCCGTCGTCACCCCGACGAAACTGACGCAGCTGGCCACCCAGGTGGCTCTCTCTTTCTACCAGGTAGACGACAAATCCCTGGCGGGCGGCCTCAAGGGCAGCGGTCATCCCAGCGATCCCTCCACCAATTACCAGCAGCCGGGAATCGACCGGAAACTCCTGTTCGTGCAGAGCCACACCGGCGGCGGCATTGGCTACCGCCATCCGGGTCAGGCGTTTGGCTTTGGCGGTGGCCTCTTCCGGGTCATTGGCGTGGACCCAGCTGCACTGGTCGCGGATGTTAGCCATATCAAAATAGAATTTATTCAGGCCCGCCTCCTGGAGGGTCGACATGAACAGTGGCTCGTGGGTCCTTGGCGAACAGGCCGAGGCAACTACCCGGTTGAGGCGGTGCTCCCGGATGATCTCGCGAATCCGCTCCTGGGAGTCCTGGGAACAGGTATAGAGGGGGTGTTCGGCATAGACCACTCCGGGCAGGCCGCGGGCATATTCGGTGACTGCCTCGACATCGACAACCGCGGCGATGTTGGTGCCGCAATGGCAGATAAACACCCCGATACGCAACTCTTCGGCAGCGGCAACTTCCCGCTCAGGAGGCAGCGCAGCGCTGCTCGTCAAGCTGCCCCGGACCGTGGCGAGTCCAGCCGAGGCCGCCTCGGCGGCGGCGGATGCCTCGCAGACCGTCTCGGGAATATCTTTTGGGCCTTTCACCGCCCCGCTGACAAAGATGCCCGGACGTGACGTGGCCAGCGGCCGATAGCCGTCGGTGACCACAAAACCGAAGCGGTCGGAGTCAATACCGAGATTTTCGGCCAGTTCACGAACCTTTTCCGGCACCCCGATCCCCACCGAAAGCACCACCAGATCAAACACCTCCCTCTGCCGCACCCCGCTCTCATCCTGGTAACGCAGTTCGAGATCGCCGCTGAGCGGGTCTTCAAAAATCCGGCTGACCATCGCCCGCACCAGACGCACCCCCTGTTGTCCGGCCCGGTCGACATAGGCATCAAAATTTTTGCCAAAAGAGCGCATGTCGATGTAAAAGATGGTCGGCTCAATTGCCGCATCGTGCTCCCGGGCGATAAAGGCCTCTTTCACCGCATACATGCAGCAGACCGAAGAGCAGTAGTCCCGGCCGCAACTCTGATCTCGGGAGCCGACGCACTGGATCCAGGCAATTTTCCGCGGGTGCCGGCCATCGCCTGGCCGGGCTACCGTTCCCGAGGTCGGTCCGGAGGCGGAAAGCAGCCGTTCAAATTCGATGCTGGTCACCACGTTGGGGTAGACCCCATAGCCGAACTCGGCGCGCCGCCGGGCATCAAAAACCTCAAGGCCTGGGGAAAAGATCACCGAGCCTATGTCAATCGCCAACTGCTCCTCGCTCTGGCGGTAGTCGATCGCTCCCACCCCACAGACCGTGGCACAGGTGCCGCAGGCGCCGCTGTTCAAATGGACACAGCTTTCCGGGTCGATAGTCGGCACCCTGGGCACCGCCTGGGGATAATGGATATTGACCGGTTTGCGAAGATTAAGCCCCTCGTTGAAGCTGTTTAAGAGCGGCCGCGGCGACCGGCGGGTCAGCTGATCGATCCGCAGAAAGTTCACCGGGCAAACCGAGACGCAGGCACCACAGACCTGGCAGCGATCAAGATTGGCCTCAATACCCTGCTCAACCAGCCGCAGCGCTCGGATTTCCATCACCTTGGCGCAGGTGATGACACAGAGTCCGCAGCGGATGCAGCTCTGGTTCTCCCCTGCGGCAAACTCCCGGCGGAGGGTTTGCGAACGGGCGTGAACCGCGGCACCGGTGCTTTTCTCCAGTTCCGCTGCCTGGTCGACCTGAATTGCCGAAAATTTCTCTGGACAGGCCACCCAGCAGGCGCCACAACCGGTGCAGCGCTGCTGATCGATAGTCGCCGGCTGGCCTTTTTCCCAGGATATCGCCGCGTGCAGGCAGGCGCGCTGGCAGGCACCGCAGGAACTGCAGGCTTCAGAATCGACCAGGAAACGCCAGCGTTGACTGTCGGTCGGACGAGGCGGTCCATGCCGGCTGATCAGCCGTTTTTCGCCGCCGCCCTTTTTGGCCTTCGCCCGGCCGCCGGCCCCCGGTTCCGCCAATTCAGGGAAATAGGAGAGATGGGTGACCGGACAGGCGAGTTCACAGAGGCCGCACCCGGTACAGCGGGCAATATCGACAAAGCGGCGATGGCGAACGATTGCCGCGCGGAAATTGCCGGCCTCACCCTGCAGTCCCTGGACCTCGCTGTGGGTAAACAGTTCGATGTTCGGATGGCGACCGACCTCCACCAGCTTCGGGGAGACTATGCACATTGCGCAATCGTTGGTCGGGAAGGTCTTGTCGAGTTGGGCCATTCTCCCGCCGATCGCGGGAGAGCTCTCAACCAGATAGACCTTGATCCCGGCGTTGGCAAGATCAAGCGCGGACTGCATGCCGCTGATGCCGCCGCCAATAACCAGAACCGCCCCGGTCAGGACAGGCAGTGGGGTCGGAGAGAGCGGCTGAAGAGTCATCGGACCTCCTCCCCGCTGACCGCCAGCGACCGGGGCAGCACTCCGGGGTCGACGAGATGGCCGCGGTGCTGCCTGGCAGGATAGTCTCCCGAAAGGGCCGCGGCAATCAGTTCTGTGGCGTAAAAGACCGGCAGGCCCTCCCGGCCGTCAGCCGGCTGACGGCTCTCGACATTGGCCTGACACATCGGGCAGTCAGTGACCAAGGCCTGGGCTCCGGCCCTGGCCGCAGCAGCAACGATATCCCCGACCAGTTTTTCGGCGATATCGGCACGGGTCATGGTCAAACTGCCGGAACAGCATTCGGTGCGGTGCGACCAGCGCACCGGTTCGGCACCGACGGCGGTGACAATCCGCTCCAGCGTGTCGGGCATTTCGTGATTTTCCGCCTCACTCAACCTGGGAGGACGGAGGGAGAGGCAGCCATAGTAACAGGCAACACGCAGCCCGGTGAGCTTATGGGCTGCGGCCTCAACCATTTTCGCAACCAGGTTCGGTTCGGCCAGGAGGGTGCTGATATGGATGATCCGCCGCTTCCCGGTATACCCCTGACCATCCCAATAGAGCGGGTCCTCCCGCAGTGCTTCGGCCGCAGCCTTTAAGCGCTGAAAACAGGCGGCACAGGGGACGAGGATGTCGTGGCCCGCCTGTTCGGCAAGGAGCAGGTTGCGGATCGCCAGCCGCATTCCAGCATGATGGGCAGTCATGTGCGCCGAGGAGGCGCCGCAGCAGTTCCAGTCGCCGATCTCGATCAACTCGACACCGAGACCGGCACAGACCGCCCGCACCGACCGGTCGTAGTCGGCGGCGGTCCCTTCCAGTGAGCACCCGGGATAGTAGGAAAGTTTCATCGTTCGTACTCCTTGCCTTTACCGGAAAGAATCTCGGCAACCTCACTCCGGCCATCAATGGCATGGGGCAGGAGACTGAGTTTGCCCTTGGCGAACATTCTCAGGCCAAGACCAACGTCACCCAGCAGATCGCCGCTCTTCATCTTGTATGCGCCGATCATGCCGATTTCATAGGTCCGTCCCCAGCGTTTCACCGAGTCAAGAAAGGCCTGATGAAAAATCGGTACCCGCGGTTCGGCGGCCGGGA
>JAZBOD010000265.1:0-3464 GCA_036350955.1 Desulforhopalus sp.
ATCCACGGTGGAATGGCGCTGTTTGCCTGGGTTTTCTGTCGTGGCTTCGGTGGATCAACTCTTTTTCTGCCGGTTTATCTGGCTCTCGGCATCGCCTGGATTGCCCTCTGGCCGTTGGCACCAATCATGGCAGCGATGCAGGTGCAGACCCCCTCCACCGGCGTGGTGCTGATGCTCGCCGCCGCCGCCGGCCTGGCTTTGGGCGTGGTTTTCCGCGCCCTGAAATCGGCCTCCGGCCTCTCCCAGTTGCGGATGCTGCTGGTTATGGCGGTGGTCATCATCTATATCTTCTCGTTCATGTACCTTTGGGTGGGATGATCTCCCCTTTAGACCTGAGAAACTGAAATCCATTGCTGGTTTTGTGGACTGAATTTCGTGAAGGTACCTATCCCCTCTGCGGTGGGAGGGGGTCATCGCCCTTGGGTTGCGGGCGCCAGCCCGCTTGAGCAAAAGATTGAAAAGGGCTATACCCCCCCCGGCAACCCAAAACTGATCTCCTTTTGCAGGGTATCGATGCGGGCAAAGATCTCTTTGAGCATGGTCTGTTCAATCCGGGTCAGTTTCTGCGGATTGATATAGTTGTCCGGTTCGGTTTTTTCGTTGATCACCGCCTGAACCTGGCGGGCAAAACGCTGCTGCATCAAAAAACTGTAGGCCTGCTCCAGTTCATGGTAAATGTCCGGCCGGAGGACTTGGTCGAAAAAGAGTCGATGCAGTCTCTCCAGGGTATTGGTTTCGGTGAGACCATGCTGCAGGGCTTGGATTCTTGCGAAATCGACAATCGGCACCATGGTTTTCTTGATGTCGAAAGAGTCGCGGTGCTCTCCCTTGGATTCAACGATAAAGTTTCGAAAAAACCCGATGGGCGGTTTGAAGCGCTGGGCATTTACTGCCATATATTGGAGAAAAAATGGCCACTCGATCAAGGATTTTTTTAGAAATACGTGCAGTTTGTTGACCAGTTCCGCGTTCCCGTAGGCGCAGCGAAAATCAAAAAATATTGCCGAACTGAGCAGGTCCTCCGGTTCACCCGCCCGGATCCACGACGAAAAATAGTCTTTCCACACCGACAGTGGCTGGCACCACTCAGGGTTCTGGGCCATTATCCCCCCCTTGCAGTAGTCATAGCCAACCTCGTCCAACCAGGTGCAGATAGTTTTACCCAGGCCAAGAAAATAGGCTTGGGCAATCTCCTGCTCGGCTTTTCCCCGGTCTTCATAAATAATGGCGTTGTCCTGATCGGTCTTCAGGGTCTGCTCTTTGCGGCCCTCACTGCCCATCACCATAAAGGCAAACGGACAGGGCGGCTCTCCGTGCTTGCCCAGAGCCAGTGTCACGATTTTATGAAGAATGGCATCGGATACGGTAGTGATCAGCCGGTTGAGATTGGCCGCCTTTGCCCCGTTGGAAATCAGATTGTGGACAATCCCGGGGAGAAGCTGGTGTTGCCTTTTCAGTCCATCAACACTGTCAGCCATGCTGATCTCTCTGATCAAAAACAGCGGTGATTGGCCTTGCGCGGTGAGGATGTCCTTGTTGGTGACGATACCGGTTATCACGCCTTCCCCATCGGTAACCCCCAGATGCTTGACTTTGCCCTGCATCATCGCCATCACCGCCTCGAACACCAGGCCCTGCGCCGCGACAGTCCGTAGCGGAGAAGACATTATCCGCTCAACCGGTTGGTGAATATCGACCCCGCCGGCAATCACCTTATTGCGCAGGTCATGGTCGGTGACGATGCCGACAAAGGCGCCATCGGCCGACTGGATCAGTACGCTGCCGGACCGTTTACGGCTCATAATCTCTGCTGCTGACTGGATCGAGGTCTGCCCAGAGCAGGCGACCAGTCTTTTCTGGGCGATTGCACTGATCGGCTGATTAAAAAACTCCAACCCCCCTTCGCCCGGCTGGATCGCTTTGGCAACTATCGAGGCGTAAGAGCGGTCGAGCATCCTTTTGCCGAAGGTATCGGTAAAAAAGGCCAGGAAATGTTCATTTGCCTTACAGAGCTCAAGGAACCGACTTTTCGGCCAGACATAAAAATGGGTATCCTCAACGGTCTTGAAGGAGCGGATAGCAATGGAATCGTTGATCAGCATCGATATTCCGCCAAAGATATCCCCCTCCCCCATCAGTTTGCCGGCTGTTTCCCGCTCCTCCTCCCGGAAATAGCGCTCGGCGGCACCATGATGAATGATGTAGAGCGATTCGATTACTGACACTCCTTGGGTAAAAAGAGTGGTATTTCGCGGATGGAACTCCATGGTCAGTTCAGCGGCAATCCTGACCAGTTCCGCAGTCGGCAAAAAGGAAAACGGGGTCACTCCAGCAAGAAAATGGCAGGCCTGGCTGGAGGCGACCATCGAGGCATAGGGCTGATCGAGCATCCTCCGGGCAAAGGCATCAACAAAGGCGTTCTGAAAAAAATCATGGCTGCGGCAGAGCTTAAGAAAAAGCTCCACCGGAATCACATAGCAACAGGATTCCTTTGCCGCCAGCGCGGTCCTCACCGAAATCCCGGCATTCATCAACACCGCGATTCCACCAAAGATCTCCCCACGGCCAAGAGTGTCGCGCTGGGTCTTCAGCCCATCACGGGCATAATAGAGTTCGATCTCACCGCTTTTCAGGATATAGATGCCATCGATTTTCGAGCGGCCCTGGGTAAAGAGCACCTCACCTTGGGAAAAGCTCTTCACTGCGACAGCTTCGACCACCGTCAAAAGCTCTTTTTGCGGGAGTTGAGAGAACAGCGGCAGCTCGGTAAAAAAGGCCAGCACCTGATCCTTCATGTCCCCTCCTCAGTACCTGAAAAATTCATTCCTGGTTTTTTAAGAATGCATTTCGTGAAGGTCCTTATCCCCTCTGCTGTGGGCCCTTGGGTTGCAGGCGTCAGCCCGCTTGAGCCGTTTACGGTCCCTTTCTGGGCTACTCAGCCACCCCACCGGCACTGTTGCCTTCACCTTCTTTGGAGCCTTTGTCCCTGGCGGACAACACCACCGTCCGGGCAAGATCGGCAAAGACAAAATTATGGATGGGAATGATCGAGTACCAGTAGAGCCTGCCGAGCAGGCCACGGGGAAGGAAATGGGCGGTCTGCACCAGACGGTCCGGCTGGACGTCAAACTCCAGCCAGGCCTGGCCGGGCAGCTTCATCTGGGCGTAGAGCAGCAGGCGTTTTCCCTCGCGGATATCGACCACCTTCCAGAAATCAAGGGCATCGCCGACCCGCAGATCCCGGTCAAGCCGCCTGCCGCGATTAAGACCATATCCTCCGACCAATTTGTCAAGGAAGCCACGTAGCCTCCATAAATAATTATATCTAAACCAGCCAGTTGGACCACCTACCGCACAGGCTGAACGAAAAACCGCCTGCTGTTCGACGCCCTCAGGAAAGGGGACTGTCCGGGTATCACGGAGGATAGCCCCGGCGGGGTTATCAAAATCCTTGATGTCACAGG
>JAZBOD010000266.1:0-4145 GCA_036350955.1 Desulforhopalus sp.
CAGCCGTGCTGACGACCAGGCTACCAGCAGGTTCCACAGTGTGCCGTTACCGTTGAACACGAGACCGAGAAACAGCATGCCCGCCCATTTGGCCTCTGCTTGTGCGTCGATGAACTGGGGCAGGAAGGCGAGAAAAAACAAGGCTACTTTGGGGTTGAGGGCGTTGGTGAGCACGCCTTGCCAGAAGATGATGGAAAGGGGAATTTTTCCGACACTCTCCGCGGCCACCATGGTCCCAGCCCGGTGCAATCTGCCGGACTGCCGTTGGCCGTGATCCGGCGCTGTGTCATTTTGACCGACTCGGCCCAGCAGCAGGGTGAATCCAAGATAGGCGAGATAGGCTGCTCCCATCATTTTGACCACGGTGAAAGCAGTGGACGAGGCGGCAAGGATGGCCGACAGGCCGATGGTCGCAGCAAGGATATGGATGATGCAGCCAGCCCCGATGCCAAGGGCGGCCATTATCCCTGCCCGCAGACCATGGGCGGTGGATCGTCCAAAAATGTAAAGGGTATCCGCCCCGGGGGTGATATTGAGCAGCAGGCCGGCCAGGATGAAGGTAAACAGATCATGGGTGCCGAACATGGGATCTCTCCGAATACGGGATGCTCCTCCCTCAGGGCGCAAGTCTTTGCCGTTTGGGGAGGATGTAGAAGCGGAAGTAGCCGATGAGATTGCTGCTGATAAAGATCAACTCCATCAGCACCGCCATGGGCGAACCGGCGAGGATATTGTGCACGGTCCACAGAATGGTGCCGATAAGCATCAGCTGACGGAGGCGTTTGTCATCCTTGCAGAAGGAGGCCATCGTGCCGAAGATGCTCCCCGAACTGGAGAGGAGACTGAGTAGGCCGGAGTAGGACAAGGCGGCGATCAACGCGGTGGCGGTGATGAAGACCGCCATAACCTTCTTGGACGTGGTCAGTAGGGAGGTGGCAAACCGGGTGGCGGCCAGGAGCCCGAGGCAGGCGGCGGTCCAGTGGTCCAGGAGCATGAAATGGACGGAGATGAGGGTACATGATACAAGCAGGCAGCCGACAATCCTGCCTCGTTCCTTGAACTGGAATGAGAGGATGTCAAAGAATATGGCGATCCCGACCAATATCTGTGACAGGGCGAAAAGTGACATGAGCGGTGACGGGAACCTGGAAGGAAGAGAAACGATCGGAAAAAAGACTGGCGGACTATAGCGCGTTGCTGGGGGAACGTCCATTGGGTAATTGCCCAGCGCTCTTGTTCTAAGGTGTTGTCTTAAGAGGGAAGTGAGGTCATGCCATCAGTCGCTGTCAGAAAGGTCCGGATGAGCTTCATCGCGCTTTGCGGGTTAGAACTGCAGAGCATGGCCGAAGCGCCGAAGCTGAAAAAATCGTGAGATACTGGAAAATGCTGTCCAGCCGGGAGGAAGGCTAAAACTTGGCTCGTTACTTGCTCGCATTGGTCGCAAAAACAATTTGAGCGATGATGAATTTTCGATTATTGAGCAGAGCCGAGATAAAACTCCGGCCAAGCCGGTGGATTTTGAATGATCCTGTTAGATGAGCCTTTTGCAAAACGAAGATTTTCGTTCAAAATCAAGGCATGCGAAAATTCTACCACAGGCATGGTTGCTATTCCGAGGATAAAATTTATAGCATAACGCCGGGAGTGGGCGAAAAGATCGTTTTGCAAAAGGTTCTTGTTCAGGTTGGCTGCATCTGCCACGCCAAAAGTAGCCGGCGCCTGATTCGTTCTTCCGCAGGAAGATGAGTTAAAAACAGTTTTTTTCACGCTACCGAGGCCGACCCGTCGTATGAAGCCTTTGCGAAGCCATGTTAAGCCGTTTTTAACGCAAAAATGCTGATCAACCTTTCAGTTTAGTGGCGATAGCTGCGACATGTGCCCCCTGAAAGCGGGCACCGGCAAGTTCGTTGTCACTGGGCATCCGCTCTCCCTGGCCACCGGCGATGGTTGAGGCGCCGTAGGGGGATCCGCCGGTGATCTCGGCAATTCCCATCTGCCCGGCAAAGGAATAGGGCAGGCCGACCACCACCATCCCGTGATGCAGCAGAGTGGTGTGGAAACTGAGAATGGTCGATTCCTGTCCGCCGTGCTGGGTTGCCGAACTGACAAAAACGCTGCCGACCTTGCCGACCAGCGCACCGCTCATCCACAGCCCTCCGGTGGCATCGAGGAACTGACGCATCTGCCCGCACATATTGCCGAAGCGGGTTGGTGTACCAAAAATAATACCATCGGCGGAGCCCAGGTCATCGACCGTGGCAACCGGCAGTCCGGCCAGCCTTTGCTGGGCCTCAAGGGCACCCATTTTCTCAAGCACCGTATCGGGGAGGGTTTCCGGTACCCGCTTGATTATCGCCTCACAGCCGGGTACTTCACCAACCCCGGCTGCCACCGCTTCGGCCATCTTGAAAATATGTCCGTACGTGCTGTAGAAAACTACCAGAATTTTCGCCATGTTGTTCTCCTTTTGAAGTGTTTTGGTTTGTGTTTAATTATCGTCTAAAATAAACCTTGCCCGGGGCAGAGTCAAGGTGGCTGGCTGGTCAGTTCAGCGGAGGCAGAAGAGATCCGTTTTCCCTGAGCTTCTCGAGAGGGTAGAAGGTGCCTCGCCAGGAGATCCCGCCTTCCCGGCTATTTTTCCAGGCGGACCGAAGAAGAATATAGCTGCTCAGATAGGGCGCAACCAGCGCACCGCAGGCGCACCAGGGTGAAAGAGCGAGAAGCTTTGCTCCCCAGAGAAAGGCCGCGATGCGCAGGAGCACTGTGGCGAGGAACAGGCCGGCGGGCAAACGCTCACTGAGCAGGACGCCCCATGGCGGCAGGATGGTCAGGGCTGAACAGAACAGGACGACCGGAAGGACGAGCGAGAAACGATAGTTGAGCAGGGCGAGGGCATTTTTCGTCAAGCCCTCGACCATTTCGGCTACCGAGGAGTACCAGGGGACCATCACCAGGTCCGGGGCGAGCAGGCACTCCTGGGAAAAACCCCGCTGCTTCAGAAGACGACCAAGCATCAGGTCGTCGACCGGGTGCATGGCGATGGCACTGTGGCCACCAACGGCGAGATAGCAACTTTTTTTTACCAGGTTAAAGGCGCCAACCCCGATAAAACAAGAAGAATTGCGGTCTTGTGCCAGCCAGGGCCGAAACAGCAGGAGAAGTCCCGCCCCGGCATCGAGAATCAGGCTGTTGAGCAGCCAACCCGGAGAGATGTTTTTGAAGATAACCGTCAGGTGATCGAGTTTTTTTTCTGATACCCGGGCCATTGCCCGGGCCAGGGCACTCTTTTCGAGGATGACATCGGCATCGCTGAAGAGGAGGTATTCCCCACTGGCCAACTCTGCCCCTTTCTGCAGGGCGTGGAGTTTGCCCATCCAGTTGGCCGGCAAGGAATCGATGTGGAGCACCTGAAGTGCTCGGTGGTCGGCGGCAAGGTCTGTGAGGATTTTCCCGGTGCTATCTGTCGAGCGGTCATTGATGGCGATAATTTCGATATGGCGATAATCGAGTGCCAGCAGACTGCGCATGGCCTGTTCGATTTTCTCCTCCTCGTTACAGGCGGCAACGATGATCGACACCAGTTTCTGCCCTTCCGGCTTGAGCGGGGGGCTATCAGCGAGGGAAGCCATTTTACTCAAGCCATGCCAGAGGGCGAGAGAACTGGCAATGGTGATCAGGAGGATTACTGCGGCGAGGATGGTGATGCCGGTTGTCATGGCGATTTCCAGGGGATTGACAAATTATTGTGCTGTGCGCCAAGGGCAGTATCTTATGCCCTTTATAAGCACTTTCTTCAGGATTTGCGTCCAGAGGCTCCGGATCAGATGGCAAAGCGGTTGCTCCGGGGGTGTTGGCCCGGTAGAATGTTGTGGTGCAGAGGGCTCAGCCCTGTGTCGTTCAAGATGAAGCCATAGGTAATGGCTGGCTGCAGTGAGGCGGGGAGACCCCGATAGGCATGAGCAAAAAAAAATCAGTTATCGTCCGTAATGCGACGCTTGCCGAGGTGCCGCAGATCGTTGCCGTGGCCACCAAAGCCTATGCCGGCTGGTCATCGCGGCAACTGGCCAATGAGCGGAACTATCAGATGCAGATCAGCACCTTTCCCGAAGGGCAGTTTGTTGCTCTTTGGGAAGATCAGGTCGTCG